>CAKOKR010000011.1 GCA_934095965.1 uncultured Bacilli bacterium | reverse complement strand
ACTTTAGTATCTACATAAATAACAGGATTAATATTTGAACCATATTTCTTTACATAAAAACAATTTTTTAACTTATCTTCATAATAAAAGTTTCTTATTTCAAACATTTTACCTCTACCAACAACAAAATATGTTGAAAAGGTACCTACCTCACCAGTTATCATATTACAAACTTTATCATTCATAAATAACCCCCTGCTTAATTGTTTTTTAATTTTTTATCTAAAATTACTTTTTATTCTCCTCTTTTAATTTAGCTTGTGCCACCGCCTTTATAGGGGATAGATTTCTACTACCAACTTTCAATAGTATATACCGCAATCAATAAAGGTAATAGATTAAATCCCAATCATTATAAAAAAATATTATTTAAAAGTTTTGATACCTTACTCGTTAATACATGATGATTATAATTATACCATCATTGTTTTAAAGATACAATTTGATTAGTTCAAACTACTTTGTTCTAGGCGTTAATTCATTTTTTATATTTTCATATTCTTTTTCAGAAGGATCGTCATCTATCATTAGACAGATATCACCATATGTTAATTCCATTCCTTTGCTAATAGACATTTTTACCAATTCGATGATTGCTCTATCTCTAATTTCTCTTTCTAATTTTTGATCAACATCTGGAACCATTGGTATTACTTCAGTTAGAAAATTATTGTTCATTTTATTTGTAACTTTATTTATATATTCATCATATCTTTTACTCATATTATTGTCCTCCTCATCAAATACATTGTACCATATTTTTATAAATTAGTAAATATAAAATTTAAAAGGACTAGATTTTTCTCTTGCCTCAATCATTTGTGATTAATAGTTTTAGTTTCTAACACATTATAGTTAAAATAATTTTTATTTAAAACTGTAAATTAATTTAATAATTGTTATACCATAATCTATTATAAATTCTTTTTCTTCATCGCTAAATTATTTTCTCTCTTCTAAAGCGTTATTACTTGAATGTCTAAAACATTGTATTTGTTTTCTATACTTTTTTATTATTTCATTCATTACTATCTTCCTTTACTTTATAATTTATCTTCCATTCAAAATATTCTTCATAATTAATTATCATTTTTTGTTTTTTATCTCTCATATTATTCCATTCGTCAAAGAATAAATTAATTGTTTCATCATTTGTTTCTAAATCAATTCTAATTTTAGGAAACATTTCTTCTAACTATAAAAGAAAATACAAAATATCTGATACACATTTAAATTCATATTGTTTAATTAAATTATCATTTACTAAAAGTATCTTAGATAATTCCTGTAATCTAGATTTACTTGGATTTCTATCTCCTTTTTCATATCTAGTTAAAGTTCTTCTTTTGTTTTCTCCAGTTATTCCTAAATCATCTGAAATATTATTTTAAGTTAAATGTCTAAATATCCTTACAAATTTAATTCTTGTTCCTTGTGATAAATCATAAAGTTCAGGCCTTAAATATATTCGATTTCGCACTCTCTCACCTCCTTTTTTCCTGTCGCAAAAAAGTATAAAAAAAGCTAAGATATGCGACATTAATCAATATCTTAGTCTAATTTTCAAATTTTATATTATTTTTTATATAAAAATTAATTAAATATAAATTTATATCAAAAACAAAAAAATCCTAGATTTTTCTAGGATTTTTGGTTATAAATTTTAATTAATTATTTATCCCCGTTATTGATTGCGGCTTGAGCTGCTGCTAAACGAGCAATTGGAACTCTAAATGGTGAACAAGATACATAGTTAAATCCTAGTTTATGACAGAATTCAACACTTGCTGGATCTCCGCCATGTTCTCCGCAGATACCAAGACTTAAGTCTTTATTAACACTACGTCCTTTTGTAGCACCCATTTGCATAAGAAGTCCAACCCCATCAAAATCAATACGAGCGAATGGATCAAATTCAAAAATACCTTTTTCATAATATGAATTTAAGAATTTACCAGCATCATCTCTTGAGAAACCATAAGTCATTTGAGTTAAATCGTTGGTTCCAAAGCTAAAGAATTCTGCTTCTTCAGCAATCTTATCTGCTAAAAGTGCTGCTCTTGGAATTTCAATCATTGTTCCAACTTCGTATTTTAAATCAATACCTGATTCTTTAATAATTGCATCTGCTGTTTGGCAAACAATATTCTTAACATATTTTAATTCTTTTACTTCACCTACTAGAGGTATCATAATTTCTGGTGTAACATTAATTCCTTTTTTAGACACATTTATAGCTGCTTCGATAACTGCTCTTGTTTGCATTCTAGCTATTTCTGGATAAGTTACTGCAAGACGACATCCACGATGTCCCATCATTGGGTTAAATTCTTTTAATGAAGCTATTATTTCATATAATTCTTCCGGAGTTTTTCCTAAGTCAGTTGCAAGTTCTTTGATTTCAGCATCAGTCTTTGGTAAAAATTCATGTAGTGGTGGATCTAGGTATCTGATAACTACACTATATGGTGCCATTGCTTCATATAAACCTTCGAAGTCTTTTCTTTGATATGGTAAAATGTTTTCTAAGGCTTTTTCTCTTTCTTCAAGAGTTGTTGCACAAATCATTTTTCTGAAGTTGAAGATTCTGTCTTTCTCAAAGAACATGTGTTCCGTACGACATAAACCAATTCCTTCAGCTCCGAATTTTCTTGCTTGAATTGCATCTTTTGGTGTATCTGCATTAGTTCTTACACGAAGTACTCTGGCATCATCTGCCCAAGACATAAATGTTTCAAAGTCTCCACTAATTGATGCTTCTTGCATTTCAAGTTTTCCAGCATAAACATTACCAGTTGATCCATCTATTGATAGATAATCTCCTTCTTTGTAGATTGTTCCATCTGGCATTTTTAATGTTTTTTCTTCTTCATTTATAACAATTGATGAAGCTCCACTTACACAACAAATTCCCATTCCACGAGCAACTACTGCTGCATGACTAGTCATACCACCACGAATAGTTAATACACCTTTACTTGAATTCATTCCTTCGATATCTTCTGGTGATGTTTCAAGTCTAACAAGTAATGAGTCTATTCCTTTTTTCTTATTTTCAATTACATCTGCAGCATTGAAATATATTTTTCCAGTTCCTGCTCCAGGGGATGCAGCAAGACCTGTTGCTATCACTTTACCATTTTTTAAAGATTCAGTTGTAAATGTTGGGTGAAGTAATGCATCTAATTGTTTGGGTTCAACCATTAATACAGCTTCTTCTTTAGAAATCATTTTTTCATTTACTAAATCTACTGCTACTTTTACTGCAGCACGAGCTGTTCTTTTACCATTTCTAGTTTGAAGGATAAATAACTTACCATTTTCAATAGTAAATTCCATATCTTGCATATCTTTATAATGTTTTTCTAATTCTTGTGCAATACTTGCAAATTCTTCATATACTTCAGGCATTTCATCTTTTAATGTTGCAATTGGACTTGGTGTACGAATACCTGCTACAACATCTTCACCTTGAGCATTAATTAAATATTCTCCGAATAATGCTTTTTCTCCAGTTGCAGGATTTCTTGTAAATGCAACACCTGTTCCGGAATTTTCTCCACTATTTCCATAAACCATTTCTTGAACATTTACTGCAGTTCCCCAACTTGATGGAATGTCATTTATTCTTCTATAATAAATTGCTCTTTCATTATTCCAACTTCTAAATACTGCTTTAACTGCTTCGATTAATTGAACAACTGAATCTTGTGGGAAATCTTCACCTGCAAATTCCTTATATGCATTTTTGAAAAGACTTGTTAATAGAACCATATCATTTTCATCTAATTCAATATCATTTTTAACACCTTTTTTAGCTTTTACTTCATCTATGATTGTTTCAAATTTACTCTTTGAATAACCTTTTACAACATCGGCAAACATTTGAATAAATCTTCTATAAGAGTCATAAACAAATCTTTTATTACCAATCTTTTCTGCAAATGCTGCTGCAATATCATCATTTAATCCTAAATTTAGGACAGTGTCCATCATACCAGGCATACTTGCACGAGCACCACTTCTTACACTAACTAGTAAAGGATTTTCTAAATCACCAAATTTTTTGCCACTTTTTTCTTCAAGTTTTGCCAAAGCTTCTTTAATTTGATCAATTACTTCAGAACTTAATTCCTTTCCATCTTCATAATATTTGTTACAAGCTTCTGTTGTAACGGTAAATCCACTTGGAACAGGCATACCAATGTTAGTCATTTCTGCTAAATTAGCACCTTTTCCTCCAAGGAGATTTTTCATATCTTTGTTTCCTTCTTGAAACAAATAAACATATTTTTCCATAATTACCTCCACATTATATATTCTACCATGATATTTAGTAATTGCACAATAAAAATGGGACAATTTTACAAAATTTTGAAAGAAAAAAAGATGCTATATGTCTTTTTTAATAAACATAGCATCTCCGAATGAAAAGAATCTAAAATCATGTTCTTTTGCATATTCATAAGCATTTAATATATATTCTTTTTTTGATAAGGCTGAAACTAGCATTAATAATGTACTTTTTGGTAAATGGAAGTTTGTTATAAGTCCATCAATTGCTTTAAATTCAAAATTACCTGGATAAATAAATATATCAGTATCACCACTACAAGCACAGAATTTATCATATTTGTGAGCTACAGTTTCTAAAACTCTAGTTGATGTTGTTCCAACTGCATAAATATTTCTTTCTTCTTCTTTTGCCTTATTTAATTTTTCTGCTACTTCTTTAGTCATTATGTAATATTCACTATGCATATGATGTTTAGTTATATCACTAACTTCAACTGGTCTAAATGTTCCAAGTCCAACATGAAGAGTTACATATAATATTTCTACACCCATTTTTGATAATTCATCAAGAAGTTTATTTGTAAAATGAAGCCCAGCAGTTGGTGCTGCTGCACTTCCTAAGTTTTTAGCATATACTGTTTGATAACGGGATTGGTCTTGTAAAGATTCATGAATATATGGAGGAAGTGGCATCGTTCCAAGACTCTCTAATATTTCCATAAGAATACCTTCATATATAAGTTTTACATGTACTATCCCTTCATCTTTTTTTTCAATTACTTCAGCTTTAAGTAGCCCATTACCAAAACTAATAATGGTTCCAACATGTAATCTTTTACCAGGTTTTGCAAGACATTCCCAGATATCTCCTTCAATATCTTTTAAAAGTAAAAGTTCTATAACAGCTTTTGTTTCTTCTTTTTCACCAATTAATCTAGCTGGTATTACTTTAGTATCATTTAAAACTAATACATCACCTTTTTTTAAATAATTACCAATATTTTTAAAAACATCTTCTTTGATATTACCATTATCTTTATTTAATAATAATAATTTTGAATCACTTCGGTTTTTTAAAGGAGTTTGTGCAATAAACTTTTGTGGTAAATCATAGTCGTATTCTAAAATGTTCATTTAATTATTTCCTCGATTCTTGCCACTACTTCATCATTAATATCATCAATTGTTCTAATTACATCATCTTTAACACAAGTTATTTTTTGATACCCATATTTTTCAGTTAATTCTAAGTATGCAGTTTCTGCTTGTTTTAAATGAGCTTTATTTGATTCGTGTTGATCTGGAGTTTCCGCTCTATTTTTCTTTAATATTGCTGCATATTCAAATGGCATGTATAAAAATATTACAGCATCTGGACGAGGTAATTCCATTATTTCAAATTCTAACTCATCTAATTTTTGATACATTTTTTCTCTTTCTTCACGAGTTTTTAATTTACCACCTTGGTGAGCCATATTTGATTCAACATATCTATCAAGAATAACTATATCTCCATTTTCTAAATGATTATTTATAATACCTATGTTGTATCTACGATCTGCAGCATAATATGCTGAAGCTGCTAGGGCATCAACATTTGGTGCTCCTTCTTTAAACCATCCTTCTCCAATATATGATTTACCTAAATATGGACCTCCAATAATTCTACCTGTTGGTGTATCATACATTGGAAATGAATAATTATAAATATTTATTCCTTTTTCTTTAAATCTTTCAACAACTTTTTTTACTTGTGTTTCTTTTCCTGAACAATCAGTTCCTTCGATTACTATTAATTTACCTTTTTTCATTATTTAGTCCCTCTTTCTTTAATATTAATTTTAGTCTTCCACATGATTCTTTTCCTTCACCACATATGTGTTTTGTTACACAGTCAGGTCCAAGATTAGCAGAATAATATTTTGATACTTCATCTATTAATTCATGCATTTTTGTAACTATATTACGGATATACCATTGGGCTTTTGTACATTCCCTTAAACGACATATCCAACGGAATGCTTCACCATCAAAGTTTATAATAATATTTATTGAATTACCACTTAATGTAAAATACGCTAAATCTTCTTCTTTAATGTTATATGATTTAAATTCTTCCCAGATTTCTTTATTTTTCTTAAATATTTCTTCATATTTTTGATTTAACCCGTCATTTTGTTTAATTTTCGGAGGTGTTGTATATTTTAATAAATCATTATTTGGTACAAAATCAGGAATAGATAAAGATAATCTTCTGTGTCTTGTAAAGTGAGTAAGTATTGCATATGGTACTGCAAATTGGAATCTCATATTTACTTGTCTTAAATCTTCATGATTGATTTCATTAAAGATAGATTTCATTAGCTTTTCTTTTAACTTTTTATCATTTTTAATTAATTTATCATACATCATTTTGGCATCAATAACAGTTTTACCGCTTATTCTTGCTAAGTCATTGATAAATATTGTTTCATCAATATTATCTGTGTGTGATAAAAGAATAGGTTCATCAAGTAGTTCATACTCTTTGGTGATACCTAGGTCTTTTAGTATTTCTTCAGTTTCGCTTTCTAATACTACCGGTTCTTTATCTACAACAGTATCTATATATGGTGCTCTAGTTTCTGATATTTTCTTTAGAGACTCTCCAAGTTCTTTTAACTCAGTTATATTACTATACTTTGTTTTGGTTAAAAGAGTAATCATTCTTGCTAAACTTGTTCCATCTAGACCCATGATAATTTCTGAGTGATATGAGTATGGCAAAACAAATCTTGCATCTTCTTTAGTTATACCAGATGAAACAAAATATTCATATGAATCAAAAAGGCTTTGCATATATTTATTATATTTTTCTTTTAACAATTCATTATCCGGAGAAATACTTCCATCTTCGGTATGAAAATCTGGTGTGTAAAAACCAACACATGAGAAATCTACTTCACGTCTTGATTTAATGGTAAATGATGAGAATCTTTCAGCAATGATTGTTTGTTCTACGACTGGGGTTACTCCAGATAAGGCAAAAACCATATAATCATGATCTATTGTTGAAGTGTGTCCCATTCCAATAACCATTTTAATAAATTTTAATGCTTTTTCATAATCACTCATAGATGTGTAGGCATCAAATACTGTCCCAGGCATTCTTGATAATTTTCCTGCTGCAGCACAAATTTGCACTTGATTCTTGATGTATTCTTCATTTGTTACACCTAATAACTTTACTTCCATTTTTTTACCTCCCTTTAATACCATAATGGATATTTACTAGTTATATTTAATACTTCTTTTTCTAATTCTTTTAAAACTTTTTCATCGCTACTATTTTTTAACGCACGTGATATAATAAAACCTATATTTTCAAAATCATCTTTTGTTAAACCACGTGATGTCATTGCTGGTGAACCAAGTCTTAATCCACTTGTTACCGTTAATGATTCTGTATCATTTGGTATTGCATTTTTATTCGTAGTAATATGAATTTTATCTAATATTTCTTGGGCTTCTTTACCTGTTTTACCACAACAATTCTTAACATCAACAAGTATTAGATGATTATCTGTTCCACCAGATATTATTCTAAATCCTTCACTTTGTAAAACACTGGCTAGTGCTTTAATATTTTCAAGGACATGTTCTTGATAGACCTTAAATTCAGGCTGCATTGCTTCATAGAAACACTGTGCTTTTGCAGCAATTACATGCATAAGTGGTCCACCCTGCAAACCTGGAAAAACTGTTTTATCTATTTTTTTAGCAATTTCTTCATTATTTGTAAGTATCAATCCTCCGCGAGGACCACGTAATGTCTTATGAGTAGTTGATGTAACTACATCTGCAAAAGGTATTGGACTTGGATGAAGATTAGTTGCAACTAAACCTGCTACATGAGCCATATCTACCATTAAATATGCACCCGTTTTTTCACAAATACTTTTAAATCTAGCATAATCAATTATTCTTGAGTATGCACTTGCTCCAGCAATAATCATCTTTGGTTTTTCTTTTAGAGCAAGATCCTCCAGTGCATCATAATCAATAACTTCTGTTTCTTTATTGATATCATAATCAATTATATCATAATCAATACCACTAAAAGATAATTTGTGACCATGTGTTAAATGTCCTCCATTTTGAAGATTCATAGCAAGGACTTTATCCCCTGGTTTTAAAAGGGCACGATATACTGCCATATTTGCAGATGAACCTGAATGGGGTTGAACATTTGCATATTTTGCTCCGAATAACTTTTTGGCATATTCTATAGCAGTACTTTCAAATACATCAATATTTTCGCATCCTCCATAATATCTTTTTTTCGGATAACCTTCAGCATACTTATTTGTTAAGATACTTCCTTGTAAGATTAAAATATCTTTTGAAACATAATTTTCACTAGCTATTAATTCAATATTATTCTCTTGTCTAATTTTTTCTTTCTTTAACGCATCTTCTAATATTTTATCCATCTAACAACCTCGCTTTAACTTTATTAAATTATCTATAATCATGGCAATTGTCATTGGACCAACTCCCCCAGGGTTCGGTGTTATGTATGATGCTTTTTTAGAAACACTCTCAAAATCTACATCACCTACAATTTTACCATTTATTCTATTTACTCCGACATCTATTACAACAGCGTTATCTTTAATCATATCACTAGTTATAATATTTGGAGTACCGCATGCAGATATTATTATGTCTGCTTCTTTTGTATATTTTGTTATATCTTTTGTATGAGAATGAAGTAAGCTTACTGTTGCATTTTTATTAGTTAAGGCAAGAGATAATGGTTTACCAACAATATTACCACGGCCAATAATAACAACATTACTTCCATCTATATTAATGTTATATTTTTTCAAAAGGACAATAATTCCTTTTACTGTTGCAGGCATAATTGTATCTTCATTCATATATAATTTATATATATTTTCTTTAGTAAAACCATCAACATCTTTACTACTTAATATAGTCTTGCTACATTTATCATAATTAATATGCTTTGGTACTGGACTTTGTAAAATGATTCCAGTTACTTCTTTTATTTTATTTAACTTATCAATTAAATTAATTAACTCTTCTTCTTTTGTATCACTAGATAATTTATATATATCTGTTTTAATACCTACCATATTACAATATTTTTCTTTATTTTTAACATAAATATTACTTGCTTCATTATCACCCACTTGAATGATTGCAAGTTTAATTTTCAAATTTTCTTTTTCTATTATATTTTTATAATTAGCAAGAAGTTCTTCCCTTAGTTTTTTTCCATCTAAAATCATTTTAACCTCCTTAAAATAATGACATATTATGATTTATTCCTAAATGTTTATATGATTTTTCTGTTGCAACACGACCACTTCTGGTTCTTTTTATAAATCCTTCTTGCAAAAGAAATGGCTCAACGACATCTTCAATTGTTGATATTTCTTCCCCGATTGCTGTTGAAATTGTTTCAACTCCGACAGGTCCACCATTAAATTTATTTATTAAAGCTTTTAAATATTCAATATCAATCATATCAAGCCCATATGTATCAACATTTAATCTATCTAAAGCATTTAGGGTTATATCTAAATTTATTAAGCCGTCACCTTCCACAAGGGCAAAGTCACGAACACGCTTAAATAATCTATTGGCAATACGTGGTGTTTTTCTACTTCTTTTAGCAAGTTCCATTGCTGCATCATCATTAATTTTCATGTTTAAAACTTGGCTTGTTCTTTTTACTATACTTGCCAGTTCTTCATCGGTGTAATACTCAAGTTTATTAACAATACCAAATCTATCTCGAAGAGGACTTGATAAATCACCTGCTCTAGTTGTTGCTCCAACTAAAGTAAATGGTGGTAAATCTATTTTAATTGATCTACTTTTCCCTTCAGTGCCTATTACAACATTAATTGTAAAATCTTCCATAGCAGAATAAAGTATTTCTTCAACAAAAGAAGGAATACGGTGTATTTCATCAATAAATAAGACATCACCAGGTTCAAGTGTTGAAAGTATTGCTGCTAGATCTCCGCTTTTTTCAATAGCTGGACCTGTTGCAGTTTTTAAATTACTTCCAAGTTCATTTGCTATAATGTGAGCAAGTGTTGTTTTTCCAAGTCCCGGAGGACCATACAAAAGAACATGATCTAAGGGCTCATCACGCATCTTTGCTGCTTCAATAAATACTTTTAAATTGTGTTTTATTTTATCTTGACCAACATATTCATCTAAACTTTCTGGTCTAATGCTTTTATCAAATATATCTTCGATGCTTGTATTTGCATCAATTATTCTTTCTTCCATAACTAACCCACCTATCTACGTAATCTTTAATTTCTTGCCAAGTCTTTACTACTTCATGCTTACTTTCTAAAGAATCAGTTATTCTTAATGTAGCAATACCTTTCTTTTTTATTTCATCTAATACTTCTTCTTTATCATCTATAAATAAATCAACATTATTTTTAATGCATGCATCAAACTTACTTTTTTGTTTAAATATTATTTTATCAAAATAAATATCATTACTTGCAAAATATAATCCAGTTTTTGAAAATGCATCCTTATAATTATCACTACCTCGGGCTGTAATAAAAATTATTTTTATGCCTTTATCATGCCATAACTTTAATGTATTAACTACATCTTCTTTAAGGGGTACACAATCATAAATATTACCTATATACTTATTTATAAATTCATCATAATCATCACTATTTAAATCATGATAATCTATTACATAATTATATTTATCATCATTTTTTAATAACTTATTAGCACACTTGCTCGTTTTTGTTATTGTGTCATCAACATCTATACCTATAACCATTTTTGCACCACCTTTACACACTAGATTTATTATATAACAAATTTGCAAATTATCCAAGCAAATTTTCTCATTTCATTGCAAATCAATTGTATCAAATATATGTTTGTTAGTCAAGTGTTTTAGAAAATTTTTAAAATTAACAAAAATGCATTGTGAAAATGATAAATATAGTGTATAATATTATAAGAATAAAGGAATTGTGTGATACAGATGTTTAGAGATTTTGACTATGAAAATAAACCTGTTGTTGATATCGTAAACGAAATGATAATAGATGCTATTAATAAGAAAGCATCAGATATTCACTTCGATCCTACGGAAGATTGCCTTAATGTCCGCATTAGAATAGATGGGGAACTTTTAGAATATGCAAAAGTACCAAACTTTGTTAAGAAGAACTTACTTACAAGAATTAAAATTATATCTGGTATGAATATTACTGAATCAAGGCTTCCTCAAGATGGTGCGATAAAAAACTTATCTGATAAAGTTGATTTAGACTTACGTGTATCTTCACTTCCTATTGTTGATGGTGAAAAAATAGTTATTCGTATTCTTAATTATACTATGTCAAGTGGTGGCTTAGAAAACTTAGGGTTATCACAAAAGAACTTAGAAAAAATAAAGAAGTTAATTAAAATGCCAAATGGTATTATTCTTGTTGCTGGTGCTACTGGTAGTGGTAAGTCAACTACTGTATATAGTATGTTACAAATATTAAATACAGTATCTAAAAATGTTATTACTGTTGAAGACCCAGTTGAAATGAAAATAGCTGGTATAAATCAAGTACAAGTAATGAGTGATATAGGTCTTACTTTTGGTAATACATTAAGAAGTATTCTTCGTCAAGACCCAGATGTTATAATGATTGGAGAAATTCGTGATGATGAAACTGCACGTATTGCTGTTCGTGCATCAATTACTGGCCACTTAGTATTATCTACAATTCACACCAATAACTCACTTAATACAATTGAAAGATTACTTGATATGGAAGTTGAAAGATATTTACTTGGAAGTGCTTTAACTGGTATTATTTCTCAAAGACTTGTCAAAAGATTATGTCCAAAATGTAGAACAAGCAGAGCAACTACTCCATATGAAAAAATATTATTTGAAAAAGTATTACATCAAGAAGTTAATGAAGTTTATACTCCGCATGGATGTAGTGAATGTATTAATGGTTATACTGGTCGTATCGCTTTACATGAAATACTAGAAATTAATCAAGATGTCAGAGATGCTATTACAAATAATGTAAGAAAAAGTGAACTAAGAGATTTGGTTTATAATAAATCTGATGTTACTTCCCTACTTCAAGATGGGCTTGAAAAAGTTGTTGCGGGTCTTACTAGTGTTGATGAAATACTTAGAGTAATTGATGTCGAAGATGATATTGGTGAAGAAGATACTGAAATAAAAAATGCATTTATAGGTAAAATTACAAATGATACAGCAAATAATCAAGTTGAAGAAATTGAAACATTATAAAATAAAACCAACGTTAATCGTTGGCTTTTTCATTTAATATAATATGTTTTAGTGAATTATCTGCAACAATTCCTTTACAAATACCTGGTTTAACATTATATAAAATAAATGCTTCTTCCTTCATCCAGTTCATTGTAATATTTTCATTTTCTAAGTTTTTAAAGTCTCCATTATAGATTGAATCATCTATAGCAAGTTCATAGATAAATAAGTATTCATGAAATACTCTGCCATCTTTATAAGTAAAGAAATTTTCTACAATTCTTACAATTTTTAATTCTTCTTCCCTGATATCATAATTTAATTCTTCTTTTAGTTCTCGCACTAATGCTTTGCTACTTGATTCATTTAGTTTTACTCTTCCACCTGGTAAGCTACAATAATCCTTATCTTTGTGAACACAAACAAGTACTTCATCATTATGTCTAATAAATGCTGAAGTTCTTACATTAAATACTTCATTTTCAATTTTAAAACTTATATCCATTGTTTACCTTCTTTCTATTTAAAGTATATCAAAATAGAATTATTCTTACAAGTATTTTTTTAAAAATTCAATTGTATTATCAGTATACTTTTGATCTATAATACTAGTTAAAAATCCATGTTTAGCATTCTCTATATCTAAGTGATTTACATAAACACTAAATCTTTCTAATTTATTTTTTAACTCAACTCCTTCATCATGTAATGGATCTTGAGTACCTGTTATAATTATAGTTTTTGGATAATTAAATAACCAATTATTTTTTAATAGATTTACGAGCTTATTATTATAATCTTTTGGTTTACTTAAATAAAGTGACATATAATCTCTCAATGATTCTTTTGTTAAAACGCTTTTACCACTATTTTTAATAACTGATTTAAATTTAGTATTAGATGTATAATCTGTCTGAGTACAAGGATATACCATAATTAAATTATCAATATATTTTTTTATATTTCTAATACTTGCAAAAGCAAGATTAGCACCAGCTGAATCCCCCATTATGGATATAGTTTTATATTGTTTTAATAAGTGTTTACAAACACCTTCAATTTCATTTATTTGATATGGAAATTTCTTTTCCGGAGCCAAACTATATTCAATAGATATAACTTGATAATTTAATTCATCTGCTAATCTTTTACATATATTTGAATGAGTATTAATGCTACCTATTACAAAACCACCACCATGGATATAGACAAGTATTCTTTTAGATTTTTCATTAAATATTCTAACTAATACATTATTAATGAGTGTATCCCTATATTCTTCTTTTGGCACTAAATTAATATTTGATAGTTCATAAATTTTTCGATATACATTTGGTTTTTCTTTAATACTTAACATAAAATTACCACCAACATAAATATAACATGAAATTTATATTTTAAAAAGAGAAAATATTACTTTTCTCCTTCTTTTAACATAGTTGTTATAAAAATACCATAACCACTGATGGGATTATCTATTACTACATGAGTAACTGTACCTATTATTTTATCATCTTGAATAATCGGTGAACCACTCATTCCTTGAACAATACCACCAGTAATTCTGAGTAAAGCATCATCTTTTATAACAAATGTTATATTTTTTGTTTTAGAGTATTCATCCACTTTTGTTATTTTAATATCAAAATATTCAACCTCTTCACCTTTTAATACAGTTGCTATTTTAGCATCACCTATTTTTATATCAGAAGACTCGCCAACTTTTAATAACCCTTTATCTGGAAGTGTACTTTCATAAATACCATATATACCTACATTAGTATTTTTAGTAATATTTCCATATTTTTCATTATAATAAAACTTAGCATTTTTACTTCCAGCATAACCTGTTTTACTTTTATCTATACTTGTTATATAATTTCTAAATATTTCACCAGATTTTATTTCAACAATACTATTTGTATTTGATTCAATTATTTCATGACCTAGTGCTCCGTATATTTTAGTTTCAGGATCTATATAAGAAAGTGTTCCGATACCTGTGATACTTGATTTTACATATAAACCAGTTTTATAAATATCTTTGTCTTTTACTAAATCTAGTTTTATATTTTTTATTTTGCCATTTCTTTTTACTTCAAGATTAACTTTTTTATCTTTAATGTTTTCTTCGATTACTTTAGTTAATTCATCAATTGAAGAAACACTTACATCATTTACTTTAGTGATGTAGTCACCGACTTTAATCTGGGGTGTACCTTTATTTAATTTACCATTTATTTCATAAAAACCAATTACCATTATTCCATCAGAGTTTATCTCTATACCTAGAGTTTCTCCGCCAGGGATAATATAATCTGAATAAGCATAAACATTAATTGGCATAAGTAAAAAACTTATTAATAATATTTTTAATTTTTTCATGTGTTATCACCTATCTACTTATAGTATGATTAATATTTAAGTTTTTAAAAAGCCAATTATTGGTTAGCAATAATTAGCTTAATTAATCCTAATTGGATCAGATTCTTGACCAGAACCAGAAATATATTGAACTGATGAGGTTAGGTAAAAGGAAGGTCTAATGTCATTACTTCCTCCTACCATACCAGCACCAACAGTTCCATCACCATACACAAGGAAAGCTTGATCCGAACCATCTGCTTTGCGAGTTATTATCCATTCATATTTATGTAAAAATAACCAATTTATAGTTGATATTGCTATTCCATTATCATTGGAACCTGAGTAATTATATAAAGTCTTGGACCAAGCACTTGGGCTTGCTGCGTATCCATAATCACTTGCATACATCAGGCCTATTTTTGCACTATATTCTGTAGCACCATCTGTCGTATTTGCAGTTACTGGATTTATTATTTCATTTTGATATGCTGTTTTAGCTGGTTGACTATAAATATTTGCCCCTGTATTTCCTCCGACTTTCCATGTTGTCGTTTCAATTTTTTCTGCTAACGTCCCTAAACTAGGTAGATATGTTTCTGTTAAATATGTATTTATATTTGAAGTAGCCCATGTATTCGAGGATTTATTATCCCACTTCATACTTGCTATTGAATTTGCCCTGATTACTTTAACTTGATTTCCAAACATTCCAATTATTCTATATAGATTAGCATCCGGGCAAGTTGCTTCACTTGAACCTAAACAAATGTAATTGTTTACTTCATTACTTGATCCAGCAAATCTATATGAATTATCTTTAGCCCCATTTGTTAGACTTGAATCGTGATAATATATATTATTTTCTCCTTGAGTTCCGGTATATTGTGTTTTTATATATTCTGTCAATAGAATTGGAGGTATCATATCAAAATACACATAACATTTATCAATGTTATTTCCTTCGAACATTACCTTTTTATTTGTATCATCCCATGATAATGTTCCACCACTTTCACATTTACTTAACTCACTATTAAATATATACCCATCTGTCGGCCATGTATTTGATGTTGAAATTTGGTAGTTTCCACTATCAGCTTCTGTTTCTATCATCATACTTAACATACTACTTTGTTTTATATTTTTTGTTGGTACTTCTTCGATGCTATCTTCATTATAAAACTTATATATTAATAAACTTAAGCTTAACAATAAAGCTATTGTTATTAAAATAAATTTTTTCATAAAAAATAGACCTCTATTCTGAGACCTCTATTCTGAGACCTCTATTCTGAGACCTCTATTCTGAGACCTCTATTCTATTAAAATTTTATCATTTATTTTTTTGATGTGCATTAGTTTTTCTTGAATTTGTTTTACAAATTTTTCACTGCAACTGATGTATTAACTTTTGTGTATCTAACTCTATTGACAAATATTTACTGTTTAGTATATAATAAATAACGTTACCCAAATTTGTGGGAGTGCCTGCACTATCTGTTGATTTCTTTACGGAATTAGGTTAATATCTATATTCAGGGGGAGAAAGGTAGGTGGTGGTATGAAAAAAGATTATTATACAATTATAATATTTCTTTTAGTAGTAGTTCTTATATTGTCACTTATTATTTTAATAAAACTTTAAAAGAAAAGACACTTTCCATAATTATTTAGGAATAGTGTCTAACAAAAACAATTTGCAGGCATTATCCACTTATTTGGGTAACGCTTACAGTCTTATTATACAAAATTTATAATCTTAAATCAACTAGTTTGTTGATTTTTTTCTTTGGTATGATTTATCTAAGCTTTTTAATTGATTATAAAACACTGTTAATGAAGTGTTCATATTAATATAAGTATATGGATCTATATTGTGTTCTTTTAAATAATTTATTTTTAATATACAATATATGTAATTAATCTTTTGTAATGCTTTATTATATTTATTATATAAGTCTTGTTGGTTAGCAACATATTCATAGTTAAAGTTATTTATTATATTTAATATCATTTTATAATAGATATCTATATCTTCATTATACACATAATCATTTATATAACTATATAATATATTATTAAGTCTATTATAAAATGATATTAAATCAAAACCTTCTTCTTGTGTTTCTTTAAAAATCATGATATATCTCCTTTTAGTAAGTACTTACCATAATAACATATTATGCATAAATTAACAAGAAAAAAAGATTACTCTGTTGTAATCTTACTTCTTAAATATAACATATTTTTGTAAAAAATAATTTATTATAAATATTAAACTATCTATTACTATCTTTATAAATGTTGCATTATAATGAATAAAGAAATATATCTTTTTAACTAATGTACCTGATATAGTTATATTTACTATAACTAAAAGAAAGTACATAATCATAGATTTTATATTTTTCTTTTCATTATTTTTAAATACTATATTTTTATTAACAATATAATTAAATATGCTTGATATAGCACGTGCTAAATATGAACTAATCATTATCTTATCTTTTAAAAAGAAAAGTATACTAGAAAAAGATACGATATCTACGATAAAAGATAGACTTGAAAATAAAATATAAGTTATGATAGTTTGATACTTACTAAAGAGTTTTTTCATTAAAACTCCATGATGATTGTTATTGGTCCATCATTGGTGATTGATACTTCCATTTCTGCTCCGAAGATACCTGGTTTTGTTACAACTAATTTATTCATTTCTTCATTAAATTTTTCATATAACTTAATAGCTTCTTCCCCATTTAAAGCTTTAAAATATGATGGACGATTTCCTTTGGTTGTATCGGCATATAAAGTAAATTGAGAAATTGATAGAATTTCTCCCCCGACATCTAGAATTGATTTATTCATAATGCCATCTTCATCATCAAAAATTCTTAAATTAGCTATCTTTTTAACCATCTTTAATACATTATCTATTGTATCAGTTTGAGTAAATGAAACAAGTAATACTAAACCACTATTTATTTCATTTACAAGAGTGTTATCTACACAAACTTTACTATATTTACTTCTTTGAGCTACTACTTTCATAATTCCTCCTTAACACTTATAACATTATGAATCTTTCTAATACTTTTCATAATACTTTCTAACTCATCTTTATCTTTAATTCTAATATTTAAAACATGTACTGTTTCATTATCTATTTCTTTAGTATTACATGATTTTACTAAAGAACCTTTTTTACCTATTTCTGTTATGATGTTAACTAGATTTTCTGTTTCATCATTTACTGTTACATAAATATTGGTGTAATAGTAATTAGTTGATGAAAGATTCCATGAAACACTAACAATTCTTTCTTTATTTAAAGGTATATTTTGACAAGTTTTTTTATGAATACTTATACCTTTGTCTTTAGTGATATAACCAATGATGTCATCACCTTTTATTGGCATACAACACTTTGCAATGTTTACCATGATATTTGGAGTACCTTCCACTAGAATATCACTTTTATAATTTATCTTTGGTGTTATAATCTTTCTTTCAAATAAAGCATCTTCAACATCATGTTTATCTTCTTTTGTTAAGTTAATGATGTAACCTGCAGTAAATCTTAGGGAACCAACACTTAAATAGATATCATCTAAGTCTCTTAGTTTTAAGTCTTTAGTAATTTTTGCAATTGTATCATTATTTAAGACATCATTAAATGATAACTTTCTTTTTCTTATTTCTGCTTCTAAGATATTCTTACCCTTGGTGATATATTCTTCTTTATCTTGTTTACTAAAGAATGCTTTTATTTTATTTTTTGCTTGTTGGGTTTTTACAATATTTAACCAATCTTTATTTGGAGTACTATTGTTATTTGTTTTAATACTTACAACATCATCATTTTTTAGTTCATATGAAAGTGGCACTATTTGATCATTTACAATGGCACCGATTGTTGTATCACCGACATGAGAATGAATTCTATAGGCAAAATCTATTGGAGTTGAACCAACAGGTAATTCAACAACATCACCTTTTGGTGTATACGTATAAATAAATTCACTAAAAATATCACTATTTATAGCACTTTCAAAATCTGCATCAGTATCATTGTGGCTTGATTCAATTACATTTCTAAACATTTCTAGTTTTTGTTCCATCATGTTTTGAATCTTTTTTGTACCTTTTTCTTTATATGACCAGTGAGATGCTAGACCTTTTTCAGCAATTTCATCCATTTCATAAGTTCTTACTTGAATTTCAAATACATGTCCTTCAACGCCGAATACTGTGGTATGCAAAGATTGATACATATTTTCTTTTGGACTTGCAATATAGTCTTTGAATCTTTTTGGCATTGGTCTAAATCTTGAATGAATTAAACCAATTACTTGATAACATTCACTTTCTTCATCAACAAATATACGAAGTGCTAAAATATCATATATTTTACTCCATTCTTTTCCATTAGATAATTTATTATAAATACTATAGACACTTTTAACACGCCCTTTTATTTCAAATTTAATACCTGCTTCAGTTAATAGTTCAATAATACTTTCTTTCATTTCTTCAAGATAGTCATTTAATTCATCAACTGTGTCATTTAATTTTTCTAAGATATCATTATATACATCTGGTTTCAAATAATAAAGGGATAAGTTTTCTAATTCACTTTTGATTGAATTAATACCTAGACGATGAGCAATTGGCACTAGAACAGACATTGTTTCTTCAGCTTTTTGTTTTTGTTTTAAAGGGTTTATTGCCCAGTTTGTTCTCATGTTATGAAGTCTATCTGCAAGTTTTATGTAAAGTACTCGGACATCTTCAGCAAGACCTACTAGAATCTTTCTTAAATAAATTACACTTGATTCATTATTATCAGGTAGTTCTAGTTTATTAATTTTAGACACACTTAAAACAATCTTAGCTACTTCTTCACCAAAATCTTCTTCGATATCTTCATAAGTTTTATTGCCATTGTTTATTACTTCATGCAAAAGTGAAGCAATAATAGTAGTATCATCGACATTTAAATCTAGTAATATTTTAGTTACTTCCAAAGGATGAGTTATAAAATCATCACCAGTAAGTCTTTTCATACCAGCATGTTCTTTTTTAGCATATTCGTATGCTTTTTTTATTTCTTCATATGAAGAACGATGTTCTAAATATGGTTTTAAATCTTCAAATGTTATAGATTTGGACAAAATAATCACCTTCCAACATATATTTATTATATAACAAAATGGGCTTTATTTAAAGGAGAAATAACAAGTAATGAAAAAAAATCTATTTATTAAATCCACATTAATACTAATTTTAAGTGGTTTTCTTACTAAAATACTTGGATTTATTATAAAAGTTATTTATACTAGAATTATCGGAGAATATGGAATTAGTTTATATTCAATAGCTGTTCCAACATATTCTTTATTACTTACTATTGCAACACTTGCTATACCTATTTCTATATCTAAGCTTGTTTCAGAAAATAAAGGAAGATCTATAAGAATACTTACTAGTGCAGCATTTTTAATTATAAGCATTAATCTTGTTTTAGTATTTGTTATTTTTTTAACAAAAGATTTTTTAGCTGTTAATCTTTTGAAGGAACCTAAGGCAAGTCCAATTATTATGGCTTTTGCCCTTACTTTACCTTTTGTTTCTATTTCTAGTGTTTTAAAAGGATATTTTGCTGGTAAACAAAATATGGTACCACATGCAACAAGTAATATCATTGAACAAATTGTTAGATTAATCATTATATTAGTGGTACTTCCTATTTTAAAGAGGGAAAGTGATATGCTTGCAATACTTGGTTTAATTCTTCTTACAATTATCTCTGAGATTAGTTCAATTATTGTATTTTTATTTTTCTTACCGAAGAAAATTAATTTTAACACTAAAATACTTCCCAGTAAAAAAATAACTAAAGATATATTAGATATATCAATACCTACGGTATCTGGAAGAATTATTGGTAATATTGGATATTTTTTTGAACCAATTATTTTAACTAATTTACTTTTGTTTAGTGGTTATAACAATAGCTATATTTTAAGTGAATATGGAGCATATAATGCATATTCACTTGCACTTTTAACTATGCCTAGTTTTTTTATCGGTGCTATTGCTACATCACTTTTACCAGAGATTAGTAAATTTAATGGTAATAATAATTTAAAGATGGTAAAAAGAAGAATACACCAGAGTATTATTTTTTCATTAATAATTGGTATATTCTTCTCATTATTGATTTTTATATTCAGAGATAAATTATTATTTTCTTTATATAACACTACCAAAGGTAGTGATTATATAAAAGTATTAGCACCATTTTTTGTATTATTTTACCTAGAAGGAGTTTTAACATCAAGTCTTCAGGCTTTAGGATATGCCAAAATTACAATGAATATAACCTTGTATGGTGTTATTATTAAACTTTTTATCATGGCTATTTTATCACTTTGTCATATAGGTATATATAGTTTAGTTATAGCAGAAATAATTAATATATTCTTTGTAGTATTCTTTAATTTTAAGCATTTAAAGAAATATATATAAATTGTATAATAAAATTCATAAATATTTTAAAGTTAAAAAGTCATAATTTTAAGATATTTATGATTATTTTTGTTATACTTGTATTATCTCATAATAGATAAGGAGTGATATAAGTATGTTGATAACTTAGCATCGGCGGTGCGAAGCGGATACTCCCGCCATCCGTGCTAACCTAAGGTTATCATATTACCAATGTTATTGGCGAATCTTTAGTTCCAGATCCTCCAGCATATGCTACAGAATCTTTTAGATACAAGACTGGACGGGCACCATACCCGATTTCCACGCTGTTCGTGCTCAAACCGCCGTTGTTGCCTAAAAGGAACACATTGCTTCTGTTCGAAGAGCGAGGCGTAATTGTCCATTCTTCAAGTCCCATATACATCCAATTGACTGATTTTATTGCTGGAGTATTATAAGAACTCAAATTTGATGTCCATGCACTCGGGTCTGCCGCAAATCCATAATCACTTACGTACATTAATCCTATTTTTGATGTACCATTTTCTGGTCCATATATCTTTGTGGCATTTGTTATTTCTGCAGTATACATTGCTTTTGGTGTTACCTCCCCTGTTGAATGTCCACTTACTTTCCATGTAGTATCCTCAATTAAATTTGACCATGTTGTACCTATTTTATTTAAATAATTTGCATTTAAATTCACTGTGTTAAGAGTTGAATATTCCCACTTATTGCAGCCTGTTCCACCGACACTTGGGGCTCCAATAATGTTCTTATTTGCAAGTCTTATAACATTACTATCATGTATATATGCTGTTGTATTACTTGTACAAGTAATTAAATTTGACCATTTATAAGTAGTATCTGAAACGTAGGCACCGTCAGTGCCTAGTAAAGTACTTGTAGCTTCTGTTGCTTTTATCAATTTAACTTGTCTATCAAATACTCCGATTATTCTATATAAATTATCTTCTGGGCAAGGGCTTTCAGTTGAACCAAAGCATACATAATTATTTACACTTTCGCTTGCTCCTGCAAATCTGTATGAATTATCATTTGCTCCATTTGTTAAGCTTGCATCATGATAATAAATACCATTTTTACCTTGAGTTCCTGTGTAAAGATTTGTAATATATGATGCTAAAGTTGTAACTATTGGTTGTTTTTGTATCATCACTTTTGCACTCATACTTTTTCCTGCATTACCATTTTGATCTTTATTATAATTTACAAATGTTAATTTTATATTCCATGTTTCTTCTTTACTTGGACTTGCTGTTATTTTTCTATTATTAAATAGTGTTATAAGTCCTGATTTATTTGTTATATCATATCCTGATATTGTTGTTCCACTTCCATCTGTTACTGATGTATGTGTTAATCCTGATATATCTGTTACTTCTGTTCCTGCACTATTTGTAACTGTTAATATTAATTCTGGTGTACTTTCATCTATTGAATATTCAAATGTATTATTTTCAATATTTAAATATACATAATAATTTGCAGTTGCAGTATTCGTTTTGTTATTTGCTGTAAGAGTTGCTCTAGCAAATGTTGAACCAGTTCTATTACCTTTTCCTTGTGCAAAAGTAGCTTGATCTGCAGAGATGTTTATTGCATCACCTGTTTCAAATGTTAACATGTCTGTTGTATATGTTGTAACACTAACATCTGCATTAGATGCAGAACCATATTGGTTTTGAAAATATGCATATGTTGCACCGACTACTAGAAGTGCTAGTGCCACTAGTGCTATTGCACTAAATAGTTTTACTTTTTTCTTTTCCATAAATTACTTCCTTACTTTTAGTATGACTATTATTATCATACTTTATACAATACCTATTGTAACACAAATTGTGTTCTATGGTCAATAAGTGGAAAAGAAAAAAGTGACAAAAGTCACTCATTAAATTTTTCTAAATACTTTGTTTTTGTTACTTATAACAAATATTATTATACTTACTATAAATAAAGTTAGTACTAAGACACTATTTAAGAAGTTACCTGTGCTTGTGTTTTCTTCCTTTTTTCTTCATATACATCACACTCTACTATCAATATTAGTTTATCATATATGTAACATTTTTTCAATAAAAATAGATATGGAAAACCATACCTAAATTTACGATTAATCAATTATTCACTCTTACTTTTGCGAATACTATATTTATACATTTTATCCATAATATCTGGTTCAACATAACATGCCATTTTGGATTCCACTAAAGCTTCAACTTCTTTTTTGCAGAATTCTATTTCTCCATCCATTTTGTCATAATAATTATCTAATCTGTTCGTATATAAACTATAATTACGAAGACATGATATATTAAGCATTATTTCTGTTTTTAAATCTTCCAAGTATTCGTAATTTTTCTTATATTTTATTTTAGTTAAAAAATATTCACAAATAACTGCTTTAGTTATTTTTTTAGAACAAGCATAAGTCATAAAACCTGTACCTAAATATAACACTATTTGGAGTATTCCCATCGTAACATCTCGACTTCGAAAAAATTCTTCTATAGATACAAAATCAAACAATGCTGAATTAATTCTAAGCCATATAAGAACTATCCCAAGTGTTGCCCAGATAATTATACCTATAATTGGATTATGTTCTTCATTTCTAGCCTTACAAAAACCTTCAAATGCCATAGAAAAGAAACAAATTGAACCAGTAATGCATGAAACAATCCACACTAAATATGTTGGCAGTGATGATAATGTTCTACTTAAAACATCAACAAGCAATATTGCATCTGTTACTTCACTAAGAATACATATAAGAATAAATACAAGTGATAAATATGGGACTTGTAAACCTATTTCATTTCTTTCTTTCATAATTAATTTTTCCAATCTAGCCTTTCATTTAATTTTGTAAATTCATCAAGTAATAATTTATAATCATCTTCAATAATTGACGGCGAAACGAAAGATTCCTTATCTAATCTTTCTGCTGCTTTTTTATATGACTTTTCATTTTCATACATTGTATTCATTTGAATTTTATACTCTTCAAGTAGCTTAATTGTTTCAGCTATACCCAAAGCATATAATTCATCAATCTTATTTTGTTCCTTGAAATAATCAGTGTATATTTCTGTTTTACCTTTTTCAAATTTAGAATTTATGTACTTATGTAGATAGAATAACGCTTTTGGGTCCATAAGTTTCTTTTTTCTAATTTCTCTTAAGGCACTTCTTTTAATTTTTTTCAAAAATCTTTTTTTCATTTTATTAGTTTTAATTTTAGGCTTTTTCCAATTGCTTGTAAAATTCATACTAATTGCCCCCTTTCAAGTTATATTCATATTCTTTAAATGGTTTATTTACTTTAGCTTTTAAATTTTCTGATAAATCTTTAGTTATAAAATTCATGTAGTAATTTCTTCTTATATCAAAATCATTACATACCTTATTAATACTGCATACTGTATTTTTGCAAAATGCTTCTTTTTTAATTTCTAATTCATCCATTTTTTTGACTTTCTTTGAAAGTTCTTCTTTTGCATTACTTAATTTTTTATGCAACTTTTCATTTTCTTCTTGTAAATAATATTTTTGAAAAGCTGATTCTGTATTATTTTCTTCTGAAATGTTTGTGCTAATCTTTTTTTCAATTTTTACTATTTCTTTTTCCACATTCTTTTTTTCTTCTAATAATTCTTCTTTTTGAATTTTCATTTTTTTATTTGTATCTTTAAATTCATTAACCATTTTATCAAGTATGGAATCTCTTTTTATTTCTAAAATTTCATAATGCAATGTATTTGTTTTAAATGTTGACATGTTTAGTTTTTGTTTTTTTATTTCTTTTTTGATTTTAATGTAGTCTATTTTACTTTTCAAAAAGTCAATTATTTTAAGAAAATACACTGATACACCACCATATCTTACGGCTTCAAGTGATAACATAAGAATTGGAAAAACAAGTAGTGCTACAGTGAGCATATCTTTACTAGTTTTTACTTCTTTTATAGTTGGTATTCCAAGTAAAATTATCATAAAAACAATAAATATGATTGCATAAATTATGGAATAACTTTGATCATCTGTATATATAAAAGCAGCTAAAACCGCTAATAAAATCAAATGGATGATTGTAACATAGTTAATATTTCCGGTTCCGAAGATTAATACATTTAACAGAAAAAACAAAAAAGAAAATAATAAGATGAAAACAACGTTATATATTTTATTTACAATAACATAAGCATTATATATCTTAAGTCCATTTCTGTACATATTATTTCACCGTAATTCTTACTGTTCTATGTTCTGCAGCAATTCCTGTATTACCGCATTTTGGATTTTCAATACGTTCATCAGGTGGACCAGCAACACCGTCTACTTCGATATTATCTTCTGGAACTCCTAAAGAAATTAGAATACTTGCAATAGTTTGAGCTCTTGCATAACCTAAATCTTTAGTAGTTGCACATGTTGTTTGATATCCAACTACTTTTAGTTTAGAATTAGAGTTAATTATTTTCTTAGAAAATTCTGTTAAATAACTTGTTACTTCCACAGTATTTTTTAATGTATCTTTGTCGGAATAAAACTCTGCATATCTTTCAGTTAAATCTATTTCATCTCCACTTTCTAATGTATCTATAAAAGTTCTATTTACTTCATAATCACTTTTAACACTTTTCGTAGATGATGATACATTAACTTGTTCAAATGATACATCTATTCCCAAATAGTTTAAAGCATCATCGTAAATATTTTTTAAAACATTTATCCATTCTTTTAATTCTTTTTGTTTTCCAACAACTTGACCAGCACCATACCAAACTGTCTGAATGTTATTGTATTCACCATTTTTTATTTTACCATTTTCTTCAAGTAAATCTTTTACGTAGTTATTATTCTCGTTGTATTTTTCTAATATATTATCAAAAGCAAAGTTTAAAACTCCACTATCTGATAAACCAGAACCATAAATTATTATCATTGGATTACTAGCATTTTTAACACTTTCAGCAGCAATTCTTATAGCTTCAAAATAATCGGCTCCAGATTCCGATGGTGATGATGATACAGCTTTGTTTATTCCTTTTATAAATAGATTTAAATTTTCTTTTGTTGCAACAGCATTAGCTGCAGGTGAAACATCATATTTATCATCTATTTCTATTGTTTTAGGATTTTCTGTTGCGGATATTATTGTAACATTTGCTTTTTTGCCACTTTCTGTATTATAAAATACATCTTTAATTATATTTTCGAATGAAGAAATATTACTAAAATTTGGTTCAGGTGAATACTTAGTATTGCCTACCACTATTACAACGGCATCACAAGATGAATCATTTTTAACCTTATCATCTTTATTATTTTTCAAAATATACACTAGCAAAATAACCATGATAATTAACAATAAGACATTTAATTTACTTCCACTTTTTCTCATACCAATTCCCTCTTTTTTCGGTATATACTACTACCTATTAGATGGAATGTCAAGTTTTTTTGATTAATTTTTAAAAAATAGATATGGAAGTGTAGAATTTTTCTATTTATAAAAATCTATTGTTAATTTATTATTTTTGTGTTAATATTATGGTGTGACCTCGTAGTTTAATAGGATAAAACAAGCCCCTCCTAAGGGTTAGAGTGTGAGTTCGATTCTCACCGAGGCCACCATTTTTTTAACTGAAACAAATTTTTGCAAAAGTTTTAAACATACGTTTGACAAAGTGTAAAAAGTATTGTATAATATACGTTAAGAAAAGGAGATATTATCATGAAAGAAGAAAAAAAACTTACAAAAAGACAAGAAGATGTTTTAACATTTGTTAAAAAGTATATTGCTGCACATGGATATCCACCAGCAATCAGAGAAATTTGTGCAGGCGTTGGTTTAAGTAGTCCTGCTACTGTATTTGTTCATATTAAGAACTTAGAAAATATGGGTATATTAAGACAAACTAATAATAAGTTTAGAACTATTGAACTACTTGTTGATAATGAATATGCAGATAAAAAAGATAATGTAATAAAGGTACCTTTGCTTGGTAAAGTTACTGCAGGAAATCCTATTACTGCTATCGAACAACCTGATGAGTTCTTTGATTTACCAGCTAGTTTAATGCCTAAGGCTGGTGAAGTATTTACCCTACATGTTAGTGGTGAATCTATGATTAATAAAGGAATACTTAATAATGACTATGTTATTGTTAAGAGAACTTCTAATGCTAAGAATGGTGATGTTGTTGTTGCTATGACTGATGAAAATGAAGTAACATTAAAAACATTCTATAAAGAAAAAGACCATATTAGACTTCAACCTGAAAACGATACTATGGCTCCATTTATCTTTGATAATGTAACTATTCTAGGTGTTGCGGTTGGTTTATATAGGAAAATGTAATAAATAAACATCGAGGTTGCTCGATGTTTTTATTTTACAAAAAATACTATGTAACTTAAGAATAATAGATAAAGTATTAAAACAATACTTCCATTTATTCTATCTTGTTTTGTTGATTTATCTTTGATACCTACTGCCATAGTAGCTAAGTATCCGCCGATAAGTCCACCAATATGACAGGCATTATCAATACCTGATATTGAAAAACCAATAAATAAGTTTATGATAATGATTGGAATAATTTGAGTTCTAATTGCATCAGATAAATATACTCTATAGTGATAACCAAAATATAAAAGACAACCCATTAAACCAAATAATGCTCCACTTGCACCACAAGCAACTGTGGTTGGACCTAAGAATACTAGTGACATTAAAGATCCACTTATAGCACTCATGAGATATACAAATATAAATTTTGCTTTACCTATAAAGTTTTCTACTTGAGATGCTATAATCATTAAAGAATACATATTAACTATTAAATGAATGATACCAACATGTAAGAAAGCACTGGCAATTAATCTAAAAATTTCTCCACTTTTTACTAGTGTTATGTTATTTGCACCGAATAATGCTAGTGTATTTGGATCTATTTCAAATATAGTTTTTCCATAAAAACACATTACTACATACATAAATAAACAAATGAATAATATTATGTTTGTTACAATTATTTTTTTTGGTGCAAATACATCATTAAATTTACTATTTTCAATTGCTGTTTTTTCATTAATATCATTTGTTACATTAATTATTAAATCAAGTCCATCTGTTGCTTTGATTAAACTTTTTTCCATATCTGGAAATGCTTTATTTAATTCTTCATTCTTCTTTATATCTTTCATTGAATCAACTTTTATGGTAGATATATTTTTTATATCCCCTAAATCAACTTTTTTATTTATATCTAAACAAATATTTAGTGCATTAACTTTAAAAGATAATGTTTTTTTCTTTATTTGTTTCATGATATGTTTTACTTTGAAGATATCAAACTTATATTGTTCTTCATTTATTATTGAGTTACAACTTATTCTTATAATACGATATGGTCCATTTAAATTTTCTAACCATATTTCATCTTTGACTCCTTGGACATTTATCGGAGCGTAATCTTGTTTAGTTACAAAATAATGAACTAGACTCATCATTATTTGATCATTTTTACGAATTGCTACATTACTCATTATATTACTTCCTTTCGTTCTAATATTGTACAATAAAACATATATTTAGTAAAGAGGTGATATTATGTTACACTACATTTTTTACATAATTAGTTTAGTTTTACTTACTATTTTACTTTTAAAAATTAATAATTATCATTTATTTGATGATGCTTTAGTATTTAGTGTAGGTACTAATTACTTGCTTATTTTATCAACTTTTTTATTTTATTTATATTTTCAAAATTATTTATTTGCTCTTTTTAGTGCTGGATTACTTTTTCTTTTTAATATACTTTTAAATATTGATTTTAAAAGAATACTTGGGTACTTTTCCATTTTAAGTGTACCATACTTTTTAATGAATATAATTACACTTATTAAAATTATTCTAGATTATCTATAAAATCTTTGAAAGTTAATGGTAAGTCTTCTTGGAATTCAAGAGTCTTATGGGTTATGGGATGAACGAATTTTAAATATGCAGAATGAAGGAATTGACCAAATTCTGTTGATTCTTTTTTGGAATAAACTGGATCATTATGAACTGGATAACCTATGTATGATAGATGAACTCTGATTTGATGAGTTCTTCCGGTTTCAAGTACTAATCTAACTAAAGTATTTTTACTATATTTTTTTATTACTTCAAGATGAGTTACTGCCCTTTTCCCATCTTTTCTTACTTCCATTTTATCAAATTGTTCCCTGCTTCTTCCAATTGGGGCATCAATTATAGCTTTTTCTTGGGGAAATACTCCATCTAAAAGCGCTATATATTCACGATGAACTTGTTTTTCTTTAAACATTTCTGATAATAATTCATGGGTTTTATCATCTTTTGCAACAAGCATTAGACCACTGGTATCTTTATCTAATCTATGTACTATACCTGGTCTAAATTCTTCTTTTTGACTTAAATTTTTTGTGTAATACAAAAGTCCATTTACTAAAGTATTAGATTGATTTCCATTACCAGGATGTACCACTAAACCACTTGGTTTATTTATAACCATTAAATATTCATCTTCATAAACTATATCTATATCCATCTTTGTTGCTTCAAGACTCATTTCTTTTTTAAAACCATCATTAACAGTTACTTCATCAGTCTCTTTCAATTTGTAAGATGGCTTTGTACTTTTTTTATTGACAAGAATATATCCTTCTTCGATCATTTTTGTTATAGTTTCACGAGATTCATCTAGAATACCTGATAAATACTTATCTATTCTTATGTTGCTTTCTAGGGCTTTAATAGTCATTTTTATCACTTCCTTTTATGATAGATATTATAAGTATTAAAAAACCAATTACTAAGGCAGTATCTGCTAGATTAAAAACTGGAAATTCATACTTTATAATATAGAATTTAAGATAATCTATTACATAACCTAGTCTAATACGATCAAGTAAGTTACCAAGCAAGCCTCCGTAGATAAGACCAAAAGCAAAACTTACTTTTCTATCAGTCTTAAATTTAGCTTCATAGATGAATAAACAAACAAGACATATGATAGATATGACTACTAGAAAAACTCTAGAGCCTTCCATTATACTCCATGCTGCTCCTTGGTTATAGACTTTGGTTAAATAAAACAAATTTGGTATTATTGATTTTAATGCTCCATAATAAAGAGACTTATTAACTATTGTTTTAATAAGTTGATCAAATAAAAATACAATAATAGCTATGATTATACTTTTCTTCTTCATACCTAATATTGTACCATATTTTTTACTTATTTACTAGTATACAATCTGTACCTATTTTAGAAATATCATTAAATGTAAAAGTAATTTCACTATTTTTCCATACTTTTCTAAATATTTTTTTATTTTCTGCGACGATATTTATTATATGACCATTCATATCTACTTCAGCATCAATGATTCTTCCTAGATTTATTCCTGTTTTAACACTGATTATATCTTTATTTTGAAGTTCACTTAAATACATTTTATCACCATTTAATTATATGATTTATTTGATTAATTTACGAACACTTGAGATAGCACTTTTTTCAAGACGAGACACTTGAGCTTGGCTAATTCCTAGATTTGATGCTATTTCCATTTGAGTTTTTCCAACAATAAATCTTTCTAGTAAAATATTTTTCTCACGTTCATTTATTTTTTGCAATGCTTTTCTTAGAGATATAATCATATCTTTATCACTATTTTTATCTTTGATATCAGCGATTTGATCAAATAAATAAATTGTATCTGTGCCATCATTATAGATTGGTTCAAATATTGATGATGGATCTTTCATAGCATCAAGGGCATAACTAATTAAGTATTCATCAATACCAAGATTTTTTGATATAACCTCTGGAGTTGCTTCATGACCATAGTTTACTAAATATTCATCTTTAAATTTAATTATTTGATAAGCTAAGTCTTTAGTACTTCGGCTTACTCTCATGGCTGTGTTATCTCTTAGGTATCTTTTTATTTCTCCTTCAATTAGGGGCACTGCATAAGTTGATAGTTTTAAACCATAGGTTATATCAAAATTATCGATTGCTTTGATTAAGCCAATAACACCGACTTGAAATAAATCATCCATGTTAACGTTTCCTCGATTATAATTTTTTAAAATACTTAGAACTAGTTTTAGATTACCATTTATTAATTTTTCTTTAGCATCCAGTGAACCATTTTGATACATTATAAAAAGACTAGTCATTTCACCTTGAGTTAAAACCCGTAGTTCACTTGTATTAATACCTGTTATATCAACTTTATATTTAGACATTTAAATTCACCTATTTTATTAATGGGTAAATTTATTTTGTTTTATACATTTTGAAAGTATATTTTTAAAACTTCGAGCATTTCTTCTGCTATACCTTGAGCATCTCCACATGATTCAATATTTTCTTTTAAAACATCTTCCACAATATCAAGAGGCACATACCTTAATTTAAAATTACCATCTTTTTCTTCATCCGTTAAATTGGTATTACTTAAATTCGGTATTTCGTCACTTTTAATTATGTAATAATATATCATTATTTTGGTATTTTCATTTTTTGTTGGATATTCTTTATAATATCTTTTTAATAAAACAAAAGGCGTTATATTATCTACATCATAAGTTAATCCAGTTTCTTCTTTTAATTCACGTTTTAATGCATCTGCAAATTCTTCATTATTTTCAACATGACCTCCGGGAAACTGATATTCACAATATGAATGTCCAAGTAAAATTTGGTTGTTGCTGTTTATTATTAATGCTTTAACTCTGGTTACAATGTTGTTAATTTCTAATTCACTTAGATTATTTTTATTTTTTATTATTTCTATCACTATTACTTCACCATATTTATTTTATCACAAATTTAAAATTTGGCAAAATAATATTGTAATATTTTTCAATTTTTGGTAATATATATTAGAAAGGAGTTTTATGTTATGAATGGTGCACAATGGGATTATTTAACAGAAAGTAGTAAAGTTGCTAATAAAGTTGCTGGTACTCTTATATGGACTGTAATTGCTATGATTATTGCTATTGCTGCTGGTATCATGGTATACTTTATGTTTGTTAAAGATAAAAAAGAAGTATCTAAAAAATTACAAACTTTAAAAGATTTATTAGATTTTAAGGTTATGTTAATTGAACCACTTCTTAAAGTTCTTTATATTATCAGTACTATTTTTGTTATCTTACTATCTTTTGGTTTAATTTCTACAAGCTTTGTAAGTTTCTTAATTTGCTTGATATTCGGACCAATCTCTATTAGAATTTGTTATGAACTTGTTTTAATCAGAGTAATGACTTGGAAGAATACACAAGATATTAGTGAATCTGTTAAACCTAAGATGGCTAAAAAAGAAAAAAAAGATGAAGAAGAAAAGTAAGTCGAAAGACTTATTTTTTTGTATAAACAAAAAAGAGCTTTTGGCTCTTTAGTTATTTTCTTGAACAGCTTTATTGCTATCAAATCCTGTTAATTCATTTTTATATACGAAATCTTTAACATCAGTCATATCATTAGTTTCATAAAATTTTATTAATTTTTTACCGAATGTTTCTAAATCTTGTTCTTGAATGGCAATGATACCACATCCATTAGAAATTAATATTTTATTGGCAATTAACATTGCTGTTCTTTTGTTTCCATCTAGAAATATTTGTTTACGCATAAGCCAAAACATGATACTTAGAGCACAATCTGTTTGATTTTCTATTTTTAGAATTTTAGATAGTTCTTCTTGAAGTTGTGATTCAATAGGAAATTGTGGTTTCCAAGTTGTACCTCCGATATTTACCGGTACATTTCTAAGTTTACCTCGCAAGCTAACTGGAACATCAACAGCACACATTTTATGAACTTCACATATATAAGCATAAGTTACTGGTAAATCTATAGTATTTATTATAAATTCCCAAGCTTGTTTCATTCCTAGGACTTTTTCAACATCATTAATTGGTAAATTATTTATAATTCCCCCATTAATAATTGCTTCAGTTTGAGGAAATGTAACATTTATTCCTTCTAACCTTGCATTTTTATATATTGTATCTACTATGTTTCTTTTTGCCCAGAAGATATTATCTTCTAGTGTCATTTTAAATTTATTTTCCATAGTCTTTCTACCTCCTTTTTTTCAAAAAAAGAGCATTATGCTCTTCCTGAATATTTTCCATCTTTAGTAGAGATTATAATTTTTTCTCCTTCATTTATAAATAAAGGAACTTTTACTACGTAACCAGTTTCAATCTTAGCATCTTTACTTGCATTTGTTGCAGTGTTGCCTTTTACTGCTGGTTCTGTTTCTACTACTGTGTATTCAACTTTTTCTGGTAATGAGATACCAATTATTTCTCCTTCAAAGTTATCAATATCGATTTCTAGCCCTTCTTTAATGAAGTTAACATTATCACCTAATACTGATGCAGGAAGTTCTAATTGTTCATATGTATCACTATTCATGAATACATAAGTATCTCCCATAGCGTATAGATAACTTGCTTTTACTTTTTCAATACGAGCTTTAGTTACTTTAATATTTGTATTAAATGTATCTTCAGTAACTGATCCAGTTCTTAAATTTCTTCTTTTAATTCTAACAAAAGCAGGTCCTTTACCAGGTTTAACATGTTGAAATTCTACGATTGAATATAAATTACCATCCATGATAATTGTCATACCATTTTTGATATCATTAATATTAATGTCCATATTTTAATCCTCTTTTCTATTATTTCTTTTCTTTAGCAGCTACTGTCTTTCTACATTTTGGGCAGTATCTATTTAATT
>CAKOKR010000010.1 GCA_934095965.1 uncultured Bacilli bacterium | reverse complement strand
TTATTAGTTTTATTATTTGCAGTTAATAATGCACTTGCATATGTTGCTCCACTTACGCTTCCTTTGTCTTTTCCAAATGTTGTTTGATCTGCTTCTAGGTTTATATCATCACCTGTTGAAAATGTAAGTACATCTGTTGTATATGTTGTAACATTAACATCTGCGTTAGATGCAGAGCCATATTGGTTTTGAAAATATGCGTATGTTACTCCGACTACTAGTAATGCTAGTGTTATTAGTGCTATTGCAATAAATAGTTTTACTTTTTTCTTTTCCATTTTAAAAAGACTTCCTTCCTATTCCGAAGCCTCTATTCCGAAGCCTCTATTCCGAAGCCTCTATTCCGAAGCCTCTATTCCGAAGCCTCTATTCCGAAGCCTCTATTCTATTAAAATTTTATCATTTATTTTTTTACTTTGCAATACTTTTTTGTTAATTTTTTTAATTATCTTCTTATTATTAGAAAGTTAAATATAAACATGGAATATATACTTAATTGAAGTGGTAATTTATATCTAGTACATTCTTTTATAGCCACTATTTTATCTGATAGGGATACTATCCATGTTTCTTTATATTTTGGTAATTTTAGTGTTGCTGGAAACATATGACATGCTATAATATCTTCTTGCATCTTATTTATATTAAATACTCTTTTAGCATTTTTAGCTGCTACATATGGATGATGTGTAAAACTAGAATCTTCAAAGCTACGATAAAAATCATGTAAAAGTGCTGCTCTAGTTGTCTCATTAATTGTATCTATATTAAAAGTCTTACATATATTAAATGTTAATTTTGCTACTTTTAATGAATGATCTAATCTAGATATTCCATGATGATATTCATATCTTAAATCAATTATTTCTTGATTTTTTAAAATATCACTAATTATATTATTAAATTCTATTTGTTTTTTTATTTTCATAATACATCACTATTTCATTATATCATATATTTTTATCTTTGTTACTATTTTCTTCGAGTAACTTAATTATTTTCTTTTGATTTGTTTGAAGTTCTTTTATTTGTTCATGTAATACTTCTAGTATTAGTTCACTTTTTAAATCTGTTTTATAATCATTTAAGCTTCTTAGGCTGTCTTTTTTAGCTGCTCTATTTTGACTCATCATAATAATTGGTGCTTGTAATGCTGCAATACATGACAATATTAAATTAAGTAATATAAATGGATATGGATCTATAGTTATAATCATTATATAGTTAATAACTATCCATACCACTAAAAATATACAAAAACCAAAGATAAAACCCCATGAACCTGCTACTTCTGTTACTTTATCAGCTAGTCTATCTCCTAGTGATCTTTTTTCATCTTCTTCTTTATCTGAATCAATTGCAGTTGGACTATCCAAAAGCATTTCAATTAATTCATCTTCATCTTCAACATTAAAATCTTTATTTATTAATAATTTAACTAATTTATCTTTTCTTTTATTTGATTCCATTATTTAACCTCCATCTATAATGACCAATTATTTCTTTTCTAAATAAACCATTATCTAAATATGCATGTACTCCATCATGATGTATTATGTAGTTTTCTCTATTTTTATTTTTTATATCACTAATTATTGCTATATGATCAGGATTTTTATAAACTACAATATCCCCGGGATTAAATTCATCATTATTTGGTAATACTAATGCATTCCTATCTAAATATACTTTTATATTTCTAACCCTTCTAAAGTCGATATTAGCGTCCCCTACATCTTTATCATACGCATCTTTATTTGTTTTTATATCTTCATCTATTAATAATTTAAAATCATATCCAGCATTATCTAGGGCATACCAAATTAAATCTGTACATACTCTATATTCATCTGTTGGATAACCTTTGCTATAATATTTACTTTTATATCTTGGTTTTGTATCTATAAATTTTTTAGCACCATCTAATATATCGGTATAATCATCTATTCCATCTTGATCTTTATCTATATCACTTTTAATAATTTCTGCAGTTGTACTTTTATCAAACCATTTATCAAACATACCTGTATTTTTAAATGCAATGAAACCAAGTAGTATAATTAAACCTAGTACTAATAAATGACCAAACTGTAAAAAGTTTTTCAATATTATCACCACCATTATAATTTTACCACATATGTAATTACTTGCAAAGAAAAACTTCCCGAAGGAAGTGTTTTTTTTAACCAGCTGTTGGAAATTTTTCGGTTTTTCCACATGTTGCATAAGTCCAATCAGCGATCTTTCCAGCATCATTATCTTGAACATCTGAAGCAGAAATATCTGCATTAAATGCTTTTTGAGCATCTAGTCCTTTTCCAGTAACCATTAATTTTCCATTTGTATACCAAATTGCATAAAGGTATACATCAGAATCCTTACTTTTTTTCTTTACTAAAACTTTACCAGAAGCTTTTGTCTTATCTTGTTTTAAAACACCATCTTCGATTAGCTTAGTAATAGTAATACATCTTACTGAATTTGGATCATTTGGAAGACCTTGTCCACCAGTTCCAGTTAAGGAATTATTCATGAAATACGTTTGAGCAGTTTCAATAATATTATTTGCTTCGATTGCAAATACTTGACGTCTTGCTTCAGCCATTCTTGGTAATACTGCTGTTGCAGCAATTAGCATTACAATTGCAAGAACTACGATAACTGCAAGTAATTCAATAAGGGTGAACCCATGTTCATTTTTAATTTGTTTCATATCCATAATAGACACCTCTCCTATGTTTTGATTATACTACATTTATATTATTTAGTCAATATTAAAATTTATACCTTTACAAAATACTAAAAATAATATAGAATATTTAGACAAGGAGAAATATATATATGAAAAAAGAATTAATATCTGCATTATTAAGTACGACGATTGCAGTAAATACTTGTGCTACAAGTGTTAATAGTAAGACTATGGAAAGCGAGGAACCTAGGGAAAAAACTATTGTTGAAATGGTTGATAATATAACCAGTTTAGTTAAAGAATATATTGAAAGTAATCCATTTTATTTTAATCCTCAGATGGAAGAATATAATTTTGGTTATCTAAAAAAAGGTAGTAATATTTTAGGTATTAAACAAGATGAAGTTATTGATACAATAAAAAAATATCAAAAAGTTACAGTTATAAATGAAATAAATAATTATTATTATGTTCAAACTGAAGATAGTACCCTAGGTTTAATAAGTAAAGAAAATATAGAAATATTACCTGATTTATTTGTGGAAGTAGATATAACTGATCAAATGGTTTATTTATATAAAAATAATGAACTAGTTTTAGCTAGTCCTTGTGTAACTGGTATGAATAATAAACATGATACAAGAATTGGTTATTTTTCTATTAAGTATAAACAAACTAATACTTATTTAACTGGTCCAGGTTATAGAAGTTATGTAAATTATTGGATGCCTTTTGATGGAGGTATTGGGCTTCATGATGCTGATGGATGGAGAAAAAATTATGGCGGAGAAATTTATTTAAAAAATGGAAGTCATGGTTGTGTTAATACACCAGGTGTTGCAGTTAAAGAAATATTTAATACAATTTCTAAGGGTACTAGAGTTTTAGTTCATAAATAGTTATTTTAAAATATCTAAAACAGAACTTACTAAGTCCATATTATCAATTAAAGAACTTACTTTATCAGTGGTTCTTTTTTTGTATTTTGTTTTCATAATATTATCAAATCCTTTATAATCCATTGTGCCACGATTTAAATCTTTAATGTATGATGAATTTAGTTTAAGTAAGTTATATAAGTCCTGTTTTTCTTTAAAATTTATTATGTTAAATAGACGCATTTAATCCTCGAAGAATTTATTTAAAGGTCTTGGTCTAATGGGACCACTTCCAATTGTTTTAGTTAAATCAGGTGTTGGGTTTTTCTTTGTTAAATCACTTACAAAATCTATTGCTTTTTGAGCAGTATTAATATGGCTTTTAATGGAATCAACATCAACGTTTTTTACCATTTCAGTTATTTTTGATATACCAGAATCTACTGTTCTATCAGTAGTTGTATATTTACTCCAGATGCTTTCATCTGTACCATATAAATCATATATTTCATAAAACTTTTGCCAAGTCATTTCTCCATTTTTAACATATTTAATAAGTTCTGGTTTAGTTCTAACAAAATTTTTAAAATCATCTTTTTTCATAAAGGTCACCTAATACATATTATGTAAATTTTTATTTAATATACAAAAAAAAGAGAAACTAGTTCTCTATATCTTGAAGTCATCAATAAATGATGCAAAAGATAATTGTTCCTCTTTTTTAGTTGGTTTTACTTCTTCATCTGTTATTTGTACATCTTCTTTATCATCATTTTTTTCTACTTTAGTTAAGTCAATTAATTCTTTTTTTAGAGCAAATAAATCATAATTATATTTTACACTACTTCCAGTTGATGCTAAATCCATGATTGGTATTTCACTTGTTTTTAATTCATGAATTTCATTATCTGTGCGATATATGTTTGTATCTTTTGTAACTGTTAAATATGCAAAATTTATTTTATAATCCTTAGTTTTTGCTTTTTTAAACAACATATTACCTTTTTTAGCACGTGATATACTTGCAAGTTCACTTACTTTTACTCTTTTTATTGTTTTATAGTTAGTATAAATATTTAAATATTCTTCCCTCTTTATCGGAGATGCATAAATAACATAATCATCTTTTAAGTTTATGCCTTTTACTCCGCTAGCTTTGGTACCTACTACAGGAATTTCATTTGTATTAAATCTTAAGTATAAACCATTATTAGTTACAAATAATACTTCATCACTAGAGGTATCTGCATTTATTAATTCATCATCATCTTTTAGTTTTATTGCCATCATTGGTTTTGAATATCTAGTTACTTCGAAGTCTTTAAGTAAAACTTGTTTTGTTAAACCATTTTTTGTAAATAATGTTAGAGTCTTAGATTTATCTTTTAAAATTAGGCTTGCAACAATTCTTTCTTGTTCTTTAATCATTATAGTGTTACTTATGTGTTTACCTAAGTCTTTGTATTTTACTTCAGGTAGTATATGAATTGGAACATATAAGTAATTACCAAGGTTTGTAAATAATAGTAATGAATCCCTTGTTGATGCCATAAATTTATTGGTAACATAGTCTCCTGGTTTAAGGGTTGTTTCTTCGGTAGATGAAGAAAAACTTTTTTGACTTACACGTTTTACATAACCATCATTAGTTATAACTATTACACATTTTTCATCAGGTATCATTTCTTTTGCATCTAGTTTTATATCAACGATTTCATCACGTATTTCAGTTTTTCTTGGAACTGCATAGTTCTTTTTAACTTCCCTTAGTTCTGATTTCATTAGATTTTTTAACTTATTTTCATCATGTAATATTTCATTACATTCTTCGATTAAATTCTTTAATTTTTCACATTCTTCTTTTAATACTACGATATCAGTATTTGTTAATTTATAAAGTTGTAGTGTAACAATTGCTTCGGCTTGTTCTTCAGTGAATCCATATTTATTAACTAAGTTAATTTTAGCATCACTTTTATTTTTACTAGCACGTATTAGAGCAATTACTTCATCAAGTATTGATATAGCTTTGATTAGACCAGTTGCTATATTATAATTTTTAGTATAGTATGCTAGGTCAAACTCTGTTCTTTTAGTTATAACCTCTTTTTGATGAGCAATATATGCATCAAGTATTTCTAGTATTCCTAAAGTCTTCGGAGTTCTATTTACAATTGCAACAGAGTTATAGTTATATGAAATTTGTAAATCAGTATTTTTAAGTAAGTATTTCATTATTACTTCTTTATTAGCATTTGCTTTTAAATCGATTGCTATTCTTATACCACTTCGATCAGTTTCATCACGAACTTCAGAAATACCTTCGATTTTTTTATCTATTCTTAAAGATTCAATTTTTGCAACAGTTGCTTGTTTATTAATATCAAAAGGTATTTCTGTAATAATTATTTGTTCTTTACCTTTTTCTTTAACAAATTCATATTTTGCTTGAACTATTACTTTACCACGACCTGTTTTAAATGCATCAATTATTCCTTGTTTACCAAAAGCTATACCTCCGGTTGGAAAATCTGGTCCTTTTACTATTTCAAGTATTGTGTCTAGATAACAATTTGGTGAATCAATTCTTTTAATGGTAGCATCAATTATTTCACCTAGGTTATGTGGTGGTATATTTGTTGCGTATCCTGCAGAAATACCATTTGTTCCATTAACTAAAAGGTTTGGAAATTTAGCAGGTAAAACAGTTGGTTCTAGGAATCTATCATCAAAGTTTGGTGCCCAAGCAACAGTATTTTTATCTAAGTCTTTTAATAATTCATTACTTATTTTAGATAGTCTTGCTTCAGTATAACGATATGCTGCAGGTGGGTCTCCATCCATTGAACCATTATTACCATGAATGTCAACTAAAATTGTACTTTGTTTCCACCACTGACTCATACGAACCATAGCATCATACACAGATGAATCACCATGGGGATGGAATTTACCTAGTACATCACCAACAGTTGCGGCACATTTAATATAACCTTTATCTGATGTGTTTCCAGCTTTATACATTGCATATAAAATTCTTCTTTGAACTGGTTTTAGTCCATCACGAACATCAGGTATTGCTCTATCTTGAATGATTTCTTTAGCATAGGCTGCAAATCTTAAAGACATTATTTCTTCAAGAGAATAGTCTTCAATTCTTTTAATAATATCCATAATTTATTCCTTTCTATAGTTGTCTTCTAATGTAAATTCAACATTTTCATTTATCCATTCTTTACGTGGTTCTACTTTGTCCCCCATTAAAACTTGAACACGTTTTTCAGCTAGAGCTGCATCAGTTATTTTTACTCTGATCAAGCTACGAGTATCGGGATCCATTGTTGTTTCCCAAAGTTGGTCTGGATTCATTTCCCCAAGACCTTTGTATCTTTGAATACTATATTTTCCAGTATTTTGTTCTTTTATTTGTTCAAGTTCATCATCGGTATAAGCATAAAACCTTTTTTTACCATAATCAAGTTTATAAAGTGGTGGCATGGCAATATAAAGTTTACCTGTTTCAATTAAACCACGCATGTATCTATAAAAGAATGTAAGTAAAAGTATTTGAATGTGTGCTCCATCAACATCGGCATCGGTCATGATTATAACTTTATCATAGTTTGATTCAGTTGCATCAAATTCTTGTCCAATACCTGCTCCGATTGTATGTATCAATGTATTTATTTCTTCATTTTTTATAAGTTCATCTAAAGATGCTTTTTCACTATTTATAACTTTACCACGTAAAGGTAGTATTGCTTGGAACTTTCTATCTCTGCCTCCTTTTGCTGAACCACCCGCAGAATCTCCTTCGACGATGAATAATTCATTGATTTTTGGATTCTTACTTTGAGCTGGTGCAAGTTTCATTGATAAGTTCTTTTCAATACCTTTTTTATTTTTACCATTACGAGCATCTTCGCGAGCTTTTCTCGCTGCTTCACGAGCAACTTTACTCTTCATGGCTTTTTCTAGAATAGTTGATGCTACTTCTTTATTTTCTTCAAGGAAGAATTTTAATGCTTCATAAGTAATACTTTCTGTTATGCTTCTTGCTTCAGGTGTCCCAAGTTTTCCTTTGGTTTGTCCTTCGAATTGTAGTAATTCTTCAGGTATTTTTAAACTTATTACTGCGGATAGCCCTTCACGAACATCGCTTCCATCAAGACTACCATCTTTAGATTTAAAAATATTATTGTTTTTAGCATAGTCATTAAATGCTTTAGTTATACCAGTTTTAAAACCAACTTCATGAGTTCCTCCATCACTAGTTTTAACATTATTAACAAATGATAAGATATTTTCATTGTAAGTATCTGTATATTGCATAGCAATATCTACTTCAATTTTACTTTTAGTATTACTAAAACTAATTACTTTATGTAAGGTATTTTTACCTTCGTTCATGTATTCTATAAAACTTGTTAATCCATTTTCATAATGAAATTTTGCTTGATGTTTATCTTCTTCATCAATTACTTCGATGGTTAGTCCACTTAAAAGGAATGCTGATTCTTGCATTCTTTCACATATTGTTGTATATGAAAAATTACAGTTTTTAAATATTTCTGGATCTGGTAAGAATTTAACTATTGTACCAGTTTTAGTACTTTTTCCAACAGTATGAAGTGGAGTTTTAACATGTCCCCCATTTTCAAATTCAATTGCTGAAATAAGTCCATCACGATATATTACAACTTGCATTTCTTTTGATAAGGCATTAACTACACTTGCACCTACACCATGAAGACCACCGGATACTTTGTAACCTGCTTCAGTAAATTTACCACCGGCATGAAGTATTGTGTATATTACTTCCGGAGTACTTTTTCCAGATGCATGCATACCAATTGGAACTCCACGTCCATTGTCAGCTACAGTTATACTTTTATCTTTATTTATAATTACTTTAATGTAATTTCCATATCCATTTATTACTTCATCTATTGCATTATCAACAATTTCCCAGACTAAATGATGCATACCTCTTTTGTCTGTTGAACCGATATACATCCCTGGTCTTTTTCTAACAGCTTCAAGACCTTCAAGTATTTTAATTGATGATTCATCATAATTTGCCATAATCTCTATCACTTCCTAGACCATTATAACAAAACATTCCAGAAAAAATCAACTTTATTCTTATTTTTTAGTAAAAAACTTAGGATTTTTGTTATTCCTAAGCTATTTTTTAATCTTCTAAGAAAAATTTTGCTAGTTTTTCATAATTATCTTGACTATTTAAACATGTATCTATTAAGTAACCTTTTTCATTATGAAGTTGATATTCTTTTATACCACGAATATAAAATGATTTATTTCTATCTTCGATATAAAATGGAATGATATCATTAACTAAACATTCTCTAAATATTATCATTCTTCCTATTCTGCCATTGCCATCTTGAAATGGATGAATGTGTTCAAATCTTACATGAAATTCTATAATGTCATAGATTGTTTTATGTTCCACTTTTTTATACCAATCAAGTAACTTTTTCATGTCTTCTGGTACATTTTTTGGAAGAGATGTTGTTATATTACCTACAAAGTTTTTAAGGCTTTTATATTCACCTACATTTATAATACCTATTTCTTCATTACTTAGTGTTCCACTTTTTAAGATAAAATGATACTTCTTTATCATATCTTCAGTTAATGGTTCATCAAGAGTTTCAAGCATATATTTAAATAATGTAAAATGATTTTTAGTTTCACTAATGTGCCTTACATTTATTACTTGGTCTTTACTTGTTAAAATTGTTCCAGTATCATAAATACTTTCTGTTTCATCACTTGTAATAGTTGATCCTTCCATATGGTTTGTGTTATATGCAAAGTCAACTTGAGTCTTGTGATATAGGTTACCTCTTAATTCAATATTTTTTTGCATTAGCAATGCTTCTCTTATTTTTTTTGCTGTCATATTTAATCCCCATTTCATATACTAATATTTTACCAAATTTTAGGCTAAAAGTCCACTTGTTTATGGAAGTTATTACTACAAATTTCCTTTATAAAAATATATTTTCATTGCATCTTCGCTATATGTTGGTTTTGACATATCAAGTTTTAAATAATTTGATATATAATAAATTAAGTATTGTGATGCAACTAGTAAATCAAATTCACAAAGAATACCATTATATCTGCTTTCAATTACTAGAGTTGTATCATTTTTTAAATAATTTAAAAGTTCACTTTCGTATTTACTTTCATTCTTTTCTTTAAAATAAATATTTTTCTTTTCATGGATGATACAATTAAAGATACCTGACTCAATTATTTTACTTTCTAAAGCATTCGGAAGTAATTTTGATACCATTTGGTTGAAATAATTTTTTGATTAAATTTTTGTCTTAGAACAATTCTTCGAAATGGTTTTTCCAATAATTCATAGTACTTTCAACAAACTTTTCTACATCAGTTAAGTTGTTATGTAAAAAGTAATATTTTAAAAATATGCATGATGGTGCTATTGTGCCTTCGAATGATAAGAATCCTCTTTCTCTAGTTTTATTTGCACCACTTAAATATGATATTACATGACTTTTTGATAAACCAGTTTTAGGAACAACTTTTTCAATACTTCCCTTTGTTACAATATATTTTTTATCATTACTGATATTTTTAGTTGATTCAAGTAAGTCAAAAATTGTACCTGAGTAACTAAGTAAAAATACCATATCTACTTTTTCATTATTTTGATAAGCTATGTTTCTTGGAAGTAAGTAACTTGTATTAATGTGATGTATTTCATTTATTACCTTTGATGCAAAACAAGCCGATGCATATGAACCTCCAGTACCTGTAAATATTGAGTTGTTGATTTTACTAAAATCAATATCTTCTAACTTGTTGATTGCTTTGCTGTTTAAGGCATTTAATGACCTTGATTTTAAATTATTAACATTTATATTACATCTTTTAACTGGTTTTCTTACAACTAATGTAAAATTATCACCTGTACATTCATCATTTACTTTCTTTATTTATAATAGCTTCATTTATTTTTTGATTAACTATTATCTTATCACTATTACCTTCGGTTAGAAAATATTTACTTTTTTCTTCTTCGATATCAAAAGAAAATTTAATTTTATCTATTACTTGTTTTAATTTATCAATATCTTTATAATTATCTTTTTGTAATATATGAGATATACCTTCTAGTAATTCTATATCATATTTATTAAAATGATTATATTGATTTTTGGTATTTATTATGTAATAGCCTCCGTTTGGTCCCATGAAAGTTTCAATAGGTATACCTGATTCTTCTAACCCAGTTTTATAATACCTTATCATTCTTTGGGTTACCCCGATTTTTTCTGATAATTCCTTGACAGTATACTTGTTACCAGTATTTAAATAATTTAACATTAATATTGCATTTGTTATTTTGCTCATTATATCCCCGCTAATGTTTTAGTTTTTCATTGATTTAAATACTCTATTCCATACCTTATCTGTTGAATAATTTAAAATACCATTTTTGTATACTTTGATACCTTTTTTAAGTAATAAAACAATAAATAAAATCATTATTATAATAGATATAATTATTTCAAAAACTGATATTTCTCCGATTATATATAATGTTGGACTTAAGAATGCTGATAAGAATGGTAAATATGATAAAACATGAATGAGGGTTGAACCTTTGAACATTGATGCAGTTATTGCTAAGTAGTAACCTACTACTGATAAAAGCATAACTGGTGATTGTAATTGATTAAAGTCTTCGATATTTACTGTCATTGATGCAAGTATTCCTGATAATATTGCATATGATAAGAATGATAATAACATTAATATTAGAGTTGTTGGAACAAGTACTAGTAATTTATCTGTAAGAATTGATAAATCTACATTTCCTACCAAAGAACTAATTAAACTTAATGGTGATGTTCCAGTTAAATATTTATTTATACCAAGACCAATAAATGCAAATATAATAAGTAATAACCCTTGAGTTATAACAAATATATTACTTGCAAGTACTTTAGAAAATAAATGCATTTTAGGACTTACATTTGATATAATAATTTCCATACTTCTTGTTGTTTTTTCTTCACAGATTTCTCCGCCGACCATTTGAACAAGGAATACCACTAGCATAAAGAATGGTAATATTAATGTTGGAAATACACTATTCATAACTATTTCCATATTTTCATCAACACTACTTGTATCATCTAGTAATGTTCTATTAATTGTTGTTGGTGTTGATATATTAGATAAAACTATTGGATCTATATTAGCACTAATCATTCCAATTGTTGCTTTTGTTGCATTTAGAGAATTTGCTATTTCTTGATATACTCCATTATCTATTTTACTATTACTTATAACATCACTTTTTAAATATTCTTCATTATCACTATTTAATACTACGATTACTTCAGAATCTTTTAAGTCTTTTTTTAATTCATCTAAAGATTTATCTTCACTTTTTATTGTAAGTTTTTTATCTTCATCTAAAGACTCTAAAGTATTTTTAAAATAATCTGCCATATTAGTATTATTATCTATTAAGTAAATTGTTAAATTATCTGAGAAGTCTCCTCCGAAGAATTTAACTATAGTATTTAAGTTAATTATACAAATTATAGCTATTGCTAAGATAATATTTGTTGCTAAAAACCATTTTGAACCAATCTTTTTCTTTAAGCTAACACGTGTTAAATACCAAAACTTCTTATTCATCTTTACCTCCTACATAATGGATAAATATTTCATTTAAAGGTGCATCCGCTACAACGTATTTTGTAACATCTTTATTTTTTACAATGTCAAATACACTTTTTGAAATACTTATATCTTCGATGTGAACTACTACTTCATTTGCTTTTTGTTCTACATCTATTACACCTTTTATTTTCTTTATTGCATCAATATCTAAATCATCTGCTTTAATAATGATATTTTTCTTGGCATAGTTTTCTTTTATTTCATCTAGGCTTCCATTTAATATAGCCCTACCGTGTACTAAAATAATTAATTGTTCACAAAAGTCTTCGATATATTCCATTTGATGTGATGAAAATATAATAGAGCAACCCTTTTTTTGGAGTTCTTTTACAGCATCTTTTAATAAGTTCACATTTATTGGATCTAAACCTGTGAATGGTTCATCTAATATTAATAGTTTTGGATCATTGATAACTGCTGATATGAACTGAATCTTTTGTTGATTACCTTTAGATAATTCTTTTATCTTTTTATTTTTATATTCAGTTATTTCAAATTTTTCTAACCAATCATCTAACTTTTTATCAATATCAGTCTCACTCATTCCTTTTAAAACACCATAATATTCAATCATTTCTTTAACAGTTAGTTTAGTAAGTAAACTTCGCTCTTCAGTAACAAAACCTATTTTATCTGTTACTTTATAATCAATTATTTTTCCATCCAGGGTAATTTTCCCTTTGTCAGGTTCAAGTAATCCCATTATCATTCTAAATGTTGTTGTCTTACCTGCACCATTTTCACCAAGAAGTCCAAATATCTCTCCATTTTTAACAGAAAAAGATAAGTTGTCAACTGCAACTAGGCTTCCATATGTTTTTCTAACATTCTCTAATTTTAACATATATACCTCATTTCTTAATTTCATTATATTACATAATAAATAAAAAATAAAGTATTGCGTGATATTTCTTCATAAAAAAAAGAGGTTCCCCTCTTTCTAGAAAAATGCTCCGCCCCAGATTATAGCTAGTAAGATGAATAAAATTAAAACTATAAATGCATAACTAGCTGTAAAAGTATTACCTGAAGTGTTGTCGCATTCTTTTTTACAACAACTCATTTTAACCTCCTTATATATATTTTAAAAATTTAGATAAAGGCCCCTACTATGATAATTAAAAGAATAAATAGTACTAAAATTATTGCAGCTCCAAGGCCATTTCCACAGTGATTCATAAAACTTTCCTCCTTTATTTTGTCTTTTCACTAGTATTCTATGGTTTATTTTTATATTTGTGAGGGCAAAAAATACCTAAAAACATTGTAAAATAAGAAAATTATTGTTATAATACCTACATAAGGAGAGATAGAAAATGAAAAAAAAGATTTTTGCACTATGTGCGATAATGCTACTAGCAAGTGGCTGTGGTAAAGTACCAAAACTAGAAAATGGAAAGGAAGCAATTGTAACTTTCAAAGATGGGGAAAAAATAAGTGTTGATGATTTCTATGAATTGATTAAAAATGAATATGGTTTAAATTCATTAATTTCAATGGTAGATAAATACATTTGTGAAACTGAATTTGAAGATTATAAAGATACTGCAAGTAAGAATGCTGATGCTTTAATTAATAGTTTGAAAGAACAATATGGTGGTGAAGATAAACTTCTTGAAGCACTTCAAGGATCTGGATATAATACAATAGATGCTTATAAAGATTATGCATACTTATCATATTTACAAAGTCATGCTATCGAAGAATATGCTAAAACTAAGATAACTGATAAAGAAATAGAAAACTATTATAAAAATGATGCTATCGGAGATATGGAAATTAATCATATTCTTATAACAAGTAATGTTAAAAAAGGTGCTACTGATGATGAAAAGAAAGCGGCTGAAGAAGAAGCTAAGAAAAAAGCTAATGAAGTAATTGATAAGTTAAATACTGCTAAAAAGAATGGCGAAAATATAACTGAAGCATTTACTAAACTTGCTAAAGAATATTCTGAAGATGATTCTAATAAAGATAAAGGTGGTGCACTAGGTAAAATAAATTATGGTTCTTTATCTAGTAAATATGATGAATTAGTTAAAGCTGCTAAATCTTTAAAAGATGGTGAATACTCTACTTCAGTTATTACTACTGAACTTGGATATCATGTAATATTAAAGGTTAAAACTTATGAAAAAGATACTTTAGAAAATTTAAAAGATAGTATAAAAGAAACACTTGCGGAAAAATACATTACTAATAATAAAAGTAGTATTGGTTTAAATGCATTACAACATTATAGAAAAGAATATAAGATGGAAATTCAAGATGATGAAATGAAAAAACAATATTCTAATTATATTCAAAATGCACTTTTAACTATTCAACAAAATAATAGTTCTAAATAGTTGCATGCAAAAAGCACAATTAAGTGCTTTTTTTAATATTTAACAAAGACAATCTACATATGTGTCTGATAGACATCTTATACAACATAAACAACTACAATCCATTGTAAAGAATACATTCGTAGCAACATATGGATAAATGCTTGTTTCATCAGTGTTATCTGCTAAAACTCTAAATGTACAACAGTTTCCTTCTATCTTTTCTACTCTAAATACATTTGAACATGTATCTGTGTTACCAGTGCATGTTGCAGTTGAATCTTTTGTTATTGGCATGCTCCAAGGAATTCCATTTCCACCACAAGTATAAAGCATAACAGGTCTAGTATTACATATTAAACAATTAGTGCCTCCACCTAAAACTGGTCTATCACAAGTTTGTAAGCAATTATCTGGACAAGCATTTTCTTGTAAAACTAATATAACACATAGTATTTCATTAATGCAGTTTCCATCTGTTCTATTTTCTTTATTCATAAACTAATCACCCTTTCATGTACTTTCATTAATAATTTATGAAAACATTTGAAATAAGTGTATGCTTTTTACTTTATCTTTTTGATAAATTATGGTATGATTAATATGGTGATGATATTTTGAAAACATATATTGAATACATAGTTATAGCTATTATTCTTATTATTATTTCATTAGTTATAGTTAAATTATCTAAAAGAGATTTTAAAGTCGAAGCTAATAAACTTATTACATACCTAGGTGGTAAAGATAATATAGTTAATGCAGAATGTAATATGTCTAGACTTAAAGTTATTTTAAAAGATGTAACTTTAGCTAATAAAGATGGTATTCAAAAACTTGGTGCAAAAGGCATCGTAGAAATTGATAACCAACTTAAAATAATATTTGATAAAAATGCAAAACAATTAAAAAAGTATATCGAAGAAATTATCTAAGATATACTTTTTTCTATGTCTATGATATCTGTTATCTTTATTTTTTTATTATCTATAGTTAAAAGATATATACTTGTTTTACCTACGATTACTTCATCAAGCACTTCATCTTTTAAAGTTATTCTTACCCTACTTTTGTAAACATGATTTAGTGAACCAAATATTTCATTTATTTTTTTATTTACATCTTTTTTAGATAAAACTTTCGGGGTACGATCACTATAATATAAGTCTTGATAATTATTTATTTTCTTATTTATTGGGTTTGCAAATACTTTAGGTAACTTATCCATTTTCCACCTCACTATATTTTATGATAATACTAAAAAAAATACACATAATACTAATATGAAAAAGTTATTAAGTAAAAAGGAAATTTTTGTTATACCACTAGGTCTATTAATGATTTTAAGTATTGTTACATTATATAATACTAGAAATATAAGTATATTATATAAATATAATTATTTAAAACAAATTATATGGTTTGGTGTTGGAATTATTAGTTTTTATGTAGTGCAAAAAATAAATACTAAGAAGTTATTTAAATATTCAATAGTTTTATATGTAATTTCTGTTGGGTTACTTTTATATTGTTTAATATTTGGTGATGTTATAAATGGTGCTAGAGCTTGGATTAAATTGAAATTCTTTTCTTTTCAACCAAGTGAACTTATGAAGTTATCACTATGTTTAGTACTTTCTAATATTTTATATAACTATAATAATACTGGTATTAAAAGTGAAATAATTTTCTTAAGTAAAGTATTTATTTTAACTATTATTCCTTCGGTACTTGTTTTTTTAGAACCAGATACGGGTGCTATAATTTTTTATTTAATTATTGATTTAGCTATTATACTTCTTAGTGCTATACATAAATTTTGGTATTATTTAGTAATTTTTTTAATTATTTTATTTTTTTCACTATTTATATATTTATATTTATTTAATAAAGATTTACTTATTAGTTTAATTGGTACTAGTTTTTTTTATAGAGTTGAGAGATTAGTTACTTTTAAAACTATGAATTCATATCAGTTAGATAATGCTTTGATTGGTATTGGTTCATCAAATGCTTTTAATTTATTATTTTCTAATAGAATTTATATACCTGAGGCACATACTGATTTTATATTTTCATATATAGTTACTAATTTTGGTTTTATATTTGGTTTTATTGTTTTTATTCTTTATTTTTTAATGGATGTTTATTTAATTAATAAGATTTTTTGTAGTAAAAAAAGTTTAGTTAAATATGTACTTATGGCTTTTACTATGATGTTTTTATTTGGTCAAATTATAAATATATCTATGAATCTTGGACTTTTGCCTATCATTGGTATACCTTTACCCTTTTTATCTTATGGAGGTTCAACTATAATAATTTATTTTTTATTTTTAGGTATAGCATTTAAAAAGCCATATTTTCATATGACTTAATAATAATATACTCTAGGTATTGGTTGATAGTAACTATATGAACTTTGGTAATATGGCATTCCATTTGACTGATACATTCCTTGTTGAGGTGCAACATTATAAATTGGTCTTGGACGAGATAAACCTACGGCTGCTCCACCTGCTAGACCTCCAAGCAAGAATGGTACAAAAAATTGTCTATCACCTTGATAAAACTCTTGATACATAATAACCCTCCTAAAGTATAATATGTATCTATTTTTTCATGATAATTACATTAACCCAGAATAATTTTATTATTATCTCTTTTTAGTTTAGTAATTAATTTATTGTTTAAATTGTTTATAGCATTATCAACTAAGTTATAATATTCTTTTTTATTAAAGACATATACTGTATCTATTTTAGTTATAGTCATTTCTTTATTTTCTAATATTAAAAATTCATAAATTATTTCAAGTTCAATGCTTTCTATAGTTTGTTTTTTTGCTAAATTTTTACTTATTTTTAAATATTCTTTCATATCATCACTCTTTTCTTAAATAAATTATACCAGATTTTTTCGTATTTGTCTGTAAAAAACGAATATTTTTATTTTTAATGGGAAAATTAATATGGTGACGAGATGTGGAAAATGACAGATTGTTTGATTTACGTGATTATAACAATCTAACTCAAAAGGCAGTTGGTGAGCTTCTTGGAGTTCGTCAACAAAGTTATGGTGAATGGGAAAAAGGCAAAAAAATTATACCTTTAAAACATTTAATTACTTTAGCTAAGTATTATAATTTGAGTTTAGATTATATGACAGGTTTATCAAAAACAAAAGATATCTTTCAAGATCTAGATGAATTAGATAAAAAAGATATTGGCAAGAGAATAATCTATTTGAGAAAGATTTATAATATTAATCAAAAGACTCTTGCAAAAAGTCTGAATACTTCACCATCTACTATTTGTGCATATGAAAAAGGGTATACCACTATTTTAACAGCATTTGCATATCAAATTGCTAAAGAGTATAACGTTTCAATTGATTGGTTAGTTGGTGCAAGTAATGAAATGAAAAGAAGTTAACTAAGACTTCTTTTTTGATATTCAAAAAGGACTTAATCAATAAGTCCTAGATAATAATTTTTCTTACCCTTTTTAATTAATAATACTTTTGATTCTATAGCATCATCTTTTGTTACTATTTTTTCTAAATCATTAATTTTTTTATTATTAATACTTATAGCATTATTAGAAATCATTTCTCTTGCTTCTCTTTTACTTGATGTTATATTATTATTTACAAGTAAATCTACTAAAGATATGTTTTCATTTGTTGTAAATCTTGGTACATCTTTAATGTTATTTATTATTTCATCACTAGTTAAGTTCCATATTTTTTCTGAGAATAAACATTCAGATATATTTAAGGCTTTATTAAATTCTTCTTCACCATGTAAGTCAGTGATTATTTCTTTTGCTAACGCTTTTTGAGCTATTCTTAAATGAGGTGCTTCATTTTGTTTTATCATGATTCTATCAATTTTTTCAGGTGTTAAGAATGTAAATACTTTTAAATATTCATATACTTTTGTGTCATCAGTATTAATTAAATATTGATATAATTCATAACTGGATGTTTTACTTTTATCAAGCCATAATGCATTTCCTTCACTCTTACCAAATTTTTTACCAGTTGCATCAAGTATTAATGGCATTGTAAATGCATATGCTTCTTTACCTTTCATTTTTCTAATTAATTCAATACCTGTTGTGATGTTGCCCCATTGATCAGAACCTTCAACTTGCATAGTACATCCTATTGTTTCATACATGTGTAGAAAGTCAAAACCTTGAATTAACATATAACTAAATTCTGCATACGTTATACCTGTTTCTAATCTTCTTTCTATAATATCTTTGTTAAGCATATAATTTACATTTATGTATTTACCTACATCACGTAGAAAATCTAGGAAATTATAATCTTTGAACCAGTCATAATTATTAACAAGTTTTGCTTTACCATCAAATATTTTATCAATTTGTTTTCTGATACATTCAATATTGTGATTAAGATTATCAATACTCATTATTTCTCTTTCTGCAGTTGGTCTTGGGTCTCCAATTCTTCCAGTTGCACCACCACATAGAAGTATTGGATTATGTCCCATTTTCATTAATCTTTTTGCTGTAATTAGGGAACTATAATGACCTAGATGTAATGAATCTGCAGTTGGATCTGTTCCCCAGTAGAATGTTACTTTTTCATTATTAATTTTATCTTCGATATCATCACCTGCAACATCTTTAACTAATCCTCTCCATTTTAATTCTTCCCAATTTGTCATAAAAACCATCCTTTCAAAAATATAAAAAGGACGATACCCAAGGAGTCAATATATGACGGTACCATCCTTTATTTAACTTAATGTATCTTAACGCGATTTAAACGATTCAGCTCCGGAGTCGTAAATTCCATCAATCACTGATTGGATAAATTATAGCATAAACAATTATCTATTGCAAGTAGCTTGTCAAACTTTTTTCAATATCAGACTCTACAATAATTTCTTTATTATCAACTGGATGATTAAATTTTAAGTAATATGCTTGTAGCAACATTTCTTTATTCTTAGTTTTACCATATTTTTTATCACCGATGATTGGATGAAGAATATATGCAAGTTGAACTCTGATTTGATTTTTTCTGCCTGTTTTAATTTCAATATCAAGTAAGCTACATTTATTATTTTTAGATAATACCTCATATTTAGTTATACTTTTTTTACCCACTACTTTATTGTTTGTTACAAATACTTCACCAGTTTTAGATTCTTGCAAATAATTTATTAATGTTTTATTTTCTAATACAGGCTTTTCCACTACTGCATAATATTTTCTTATTACTTTATCCCAATTATTTTGTAATGCATATTTTATTTTTTCATTTTTAGCAAATACAACTAAGCCACTGGTATCTTTATCCAGACGATGAACAATAAATATCTTATTCTTTGGATTTTTCTTTTTTTCATATTCTTTTACTTCATCATATAAATTAATGTCTTTATGATTATCACGGGATATTGTTAATAAACCATGTCTTTTATAAACTATGATTAGGTATTTATCTTCATATAATATATTTAACTTTTTCATGAGTCACTTCCTCGTTAATGATTATATCATAGAATTAAACCGCAATAGCACTATTTTACTACTTGTAAAACAGCTTATCTTGTATTATAATATTTATAGATACATATAGTGTGCTAGTTGTTTTACCCTCAGTCCATTAGCTATTTATTTAATAATGGAAGGAAAAGATAATGGAATATTTGGTTATATTTGCAATTATTCTAATTTTAATTATCAGAATCCTAGAAAACAAGGATTAAAAAATGAACACCTAATCAGCTATGAATAGGTGTTTCAATTCCAATTTATTGGACTGAGAAACACTTAGCAACGCAAAAGCTAAATATATGTTTTTCATTCCACCTATATTATAAACATATCTCACTATTACAAGCAATACTTTTTCTTAAACTTATTTACATTTTAGCAACCGTATATATTTAATACATTATTTTCAGATTTTAAAATAATACTAATTGCATCAGTTTCTTTAATTCATTTTTATAGTAACATATAAAAACTATTTCCCCAAGATAAATTTTCAAAGGTTGTAAATTCGTGACCTTTGAAGCCTTTATTTTTTTAATACATTATTAATTGTTGAAGATGTACTATATTATAGATCAGTTGGCTAGTCCTACGTTTTAGTTTGATATGTTTTTAACAAAATAAAAAGTCCTTAAATTCGGACTTTGATTTTCTTCTGGTGGAGAATGTGTCCACCAAATAAGCCATTTATTTCCTTATTATAAGGTGTTTTTATTTTTTTACCGCCATTTTTTACCGCCATTTCATTTATTGCAGGAAAATATAAAAAAATTTAATAAATCTGAGTATGATAAAAAATATAGAAAAACTCATAAAGTACAACTTAGTGTAGATTTAAATCCTGAAGAAAAAATTGAACTAATTAATTTAATTAAAGCACAAAAAAAAGCCCCAGTCGATTTTTGACTGAGTCTTTTAATATGTAAATTTATATTTTTTCATCATGTTAAGAGTTAGTGGTCCTATGTTACCATCTTGTTCAAGACCTGTTCTTTTTTGGAACTCAATAACCCACGATTTAAGGTAATTACCAAAGAAATCACCATCATTATTCTTACCAACTAATTTAATTTTTGCACTTTCTTTTGTATTTCCAAAATAGCCATAGAAATTGTTGGCAAAGAATAAGCATATTTTATTGATATTGCTTCCTTTATCTCCGTATTTCAAATAACCTCTAGATCCCAGAAAATTATCTGATGTACTAGGTTTAGTAGGCTCTGATTTAACATCTTTTTTTTCTAATTTTGCTTTCGTTTCGTTTCTAAACCAATCCATATTTTTATTAAATTTCTTTAACCAATGATCACAATCACCATGATTTGATGCATACCCTTTCAAATGAGCTTCGTGATGGCTCACAATACTATCAATTGACAGATTATATTTGTCACATAGATAGGCACAAAATTCTATAGCAACTCCAAAAGCCTCACTGAAATACTTTTCATCTTTCAATGCGTCCTCACATATTTCAAATTGAATATGTGTGTAGTTGTAACTTCCTTTTTTACCACTTGCACAACCCCATGGCATGTAATCAAATGGCAAAGTTTGATAACATCTAACTACTCCATTTTTATCTTTACCAATGAAAGCATTAACGCACGAATTTAATCCGCTTCTATTCCAATCATTGTTATATTGGTTCTTTCCAAGAATGCCATCATCGGGTTGTACATATCTCTTCAAATAAGGATTATTAGCCCCAGTTGAGTGTACCACTATTCCTTTGGGCACCATTTTTGATGCCTTCTTATAACATGAATTGTTAGTTAATAAGCATTTTTTAATTTCCATATTTCTATTCTCCTTTTCTCATTTTTTCTATATTATGAAATATATCATAAGTTCCACCAGCAAGAATGCCACTTAAGGCAATTGCAACTTTAAAATCTTTAGTTATAGCCCATTCAATGCAAGCTACAATTAATCCAATCAAAATATTTTGGATCGGAATTAAATTGTTATTAATCCATTTGCTTTTTTTAGCAGCAATACCTAAAATCCACGATGCGAATATAGTTACTATTGTTATAATATTTGTTATTTCCATTTTTACACCTCCTTCCTATATTTTTTCTTTTTTCAGCAATTGTTCCCAATGTTCATGAATATATGAATTACCACCCAATTTGGTGTATTTATCATATAATTCATGTGCATTAAGTCTTTGGATTTGACTTTTTGGAACATTGTGCTCTACATCTGAGATAAAATTAGTTAAATCTGTTTTAATTGACTGCATTTCTAAGTCGTCAATTCTTTTTACTAACGGATTTAATATTTTATCTATTCGCTTGCTAAACAAGCTAAAAATATATTTAATTGATCCTATTAGCCCAACTAAAAAAGCAAGTGCTGTTGCTACTTGCCCTAATGTTATATTTTCCATTGTTATCCTTTCTTTTTTTATTCTACGACTTCAAATACAAGTAAAGTTTTTGAATTATCTAGCTGGTATTCACTTGCCCCATAAGTTGCAATACTTATAATGTCGTTTTCTTGTACATCGATCAAATTATTATATGAAAAACTATCATAATCGAAAGTTTTTTTAACCACCCACGGATTAGTAACATCATTGCCATTTTTTCGTCCATACATATAAATTAATTGATCATTTCTCGTATATGTACCAATAACACCTGCAATTTTAATTTTAGAAACTCCAGAGCCTATTACGATTTTTCCATTTTGTACAGACAATTTATTTCCAACGTATTCAGAAGCAATCCAATTCGATATTTCAATATATTGACCAGTTGTTGGAGTTGTGTTTGTCGTTAAAGTTGCACTTAACATATGCTTTTGTATGGCATTATTTATGTAATTACAACTATATGTATCCGTATCGCTTATTGTTTGCGTAGATTTAAAACTATTTTCCATATTATCTTGTAATTGGTTTATATTAGTATTATTCAAAGGCTTTGCATTAGCATCACCTTTGTTTCCAAAATTTATTCTTTCCATTTTTAATGGTTATTTAGTTTTGTTATTATGCTGTTCTATGCCATCTAAAACAAATTTTACTAGGTTGTACATTGTTGTGCGGTTGATTGCCTCCAATTGATGCTATGATATCATTGCCATCATACGCACGCCAATTTGATCCCTTTGAATATTCTAATCCCCATCGTTCTTGATCACCACCACCAAGCAACCCCATTGCGTGAGAATGACTTGGCATTTCATCAATTGTTAAAGTGTGTTTTTCTTCACCAACAACCGTTCCAACATTAACATTTAGAACGCTTCCTGTAGTATCTGATTTTGAAACTAGTACAGTTCCATCATTTTCTAAAATCCAAGTTCCACACCAAGCGACATTTGGATCGAAATCAGCATCAGATGTTTCAAAATAACTGCCTACTGGACGAAGAATATTAATTAATTCAGTAAAATTAAAATTTAGATTTTCTGCGTTTAAAGGTATTGTATTCGCTTCACCTTTATTAGAAAAGATTTTTAGCATAATACACCTCGCATGAAAAAAGAGCAATAGCTTAAATCATTGCTCCATTTCTTGGCTAAGATGCGATTTCTAAATAACCGCACCTCCTTCCACAAGGCATAAAGTACCTTTGTTTGTTTGTAAGATTATCACATTCTTACGAATGCTTGTCAATATATTTTTACAGACTTTTGAACAAATTAGTTTGAGCTTTTTAATCATATTATCATTCCTCCTTTATGAAATATTTTCGCTCATATAGCCACATATGTATAGTTGTGCCAACACACATCCTGTATCGGCATAACTATCATCTGAATTGTAAGAACTTTGTAATTTAATTGAATAAGTTCCTGTATTTTGAATTAAATTGGCTATATCAATTGAAGTAACTTCTTTTATACCTGATGTCCCCCCCGTAAAACCACCACTTCCAAAACAATTTGAAATTTCCGAATAATAACCTGAAATACTAAATTTCTGTGTAGTCCAATCAATATCTCTATAAAAATTGCCATTATTTATATAAGCTTTTATATTTTTGCTATAACCAATAATTTTATTTCCGCTTGAGTCGTATGAATTTTGAGTTGGTATGTGTCTTAAATAAATAAAAGCTTTTTTAGGTTTGAAATTACTAGGTATCATGAATTCCAAAACCATCGAATTTGCTACTGTTATAAAATTGTTATTTTGATCAACATAAGTTTCAAAGCCCAATGGTACAAACCCTGATGCTCCAGCAAACTGTTGTCCCCAAAGATTACCATTTACTACAATTGTTGACATCATACCGTCACCGCCAACTACTTTTCCTCCCGCTGGGAGATAGACATTTCCTGTCAAGGACGCATTTTTTGTCTCAATAGATCCATCTGCTAAAATTTTAAAATTATTATTTGCTGTTACCATTCCTTCAAATTTAATTTTATTAGCTCTAATGGCTGCTTCTTCACTTGACAAATTAATTGCTGCTATTACCTCATTTTCATTAACTTTTTTTGATACTTCTAGATTTATTCTATCTTCGCTTTGCGTAATGCTGTTACGCATCTCTACTTTTGTAGCAAATGTGTTAGTATAATCACTTTTAATGACATATTTACAAGAATACATTAAGTTCACATCATAAAACGATTGCAACCAAATTTTGTTATAACCTTCATTTATATAGATAACTAAATCCCCATATTCTTCAACTATTTCATTTTCCAATGCATATTTTGTTCCATCTGAATTAACGCCAACACGTCTAATTATTTTTGCTTTTCCTCCAAAAACATTAAACTCATCAAAAATACTTGCATCTAAATAATTTAGCCAATTGATTGGCAAATGTATTAATCTTTGTTCATTATTTGAATTTTGAATAATTAAATAACTATCAAGTGGATATAAGTCATCTGCTGGATATAAATCATCTGCTGCATACAGCAAGCTCATTTGCCCACTTATTGAAAAGTTTAATAATTCTCCAGCAAACGCATTTGTTAACTCTAAGTAGCTTGTAGCAGTGATATTTCTAGTCAAATCTACCATTGTATTAACTTTCGTTATCAACTCAGTATATCCTTCTATTAGATTTGTATTTATTTTGCCTGATGCTATAAAATCTGCATTAAAATTGCCATCTATTGTCCAAGCCGTTTTGAAATCACCTTCATACCCGGTCTCTGAAAACGCAATTCCCCCTAAGCCAAGACGCAAAACATACTTTGCCTGTTCTTTAGGAAGTGTATCCAAAATTAAGATTTCATTATCATCTATATAAACATGACCTAATTTATTTAAAGTATTAATGATGTCTTTTTGTTTTTTTAAGGTATCATTATTTTTTAATAACTGGTCAGTTATTTGACTGACACTTTCTTTAAATGAAGATATTTTTTGAACAATATCCTTTTTATAGTTTCCAAAAACCAAGCTTTCAGTTTTTTTTAATTTGTGATCATAAACATATTCTTGAACCTCAGTCTGTAAATTAACAAGAGGATGCTTTACCATAATCTTATCATTAATATCATAGTTTTCAGAAATATTTGTAGTTATTTCATATGAAACTTTAGGATATTTGTTATTATTTAAATATTCTGTTGCTTTTTCTCTCAATTCCGATATCAAATCTTCTTGAGGAATTTCAATTTCATTTCCATCTTCATCATAATTCTCTAAATCCGAAGTAAATTCTACTGTCTTTGAATATGGAATCTTATACTTTATATCTGATTCAATACATTTTTCAGGTAATTTTAATCCATCTGGCCCAACAGGATACAATTCAGTAACTACATCACTCCAATCTTCAACAATCGATAAATCTTCTAAATTTTTTTGATAAACTAGCATTTCCCCTACATTTTTTCCTAAATTATCTGACAGAATTATGTTCCAATTATCAGCATCAAAACATCCACCCCATCTCTCTTCAATTATTGCCCAAGCTTCATAAAGAGATTTCAATTGAAAATAGGCAGTTGCCAATTTAGTAATGTTGGAAGAATAAGAAAAAGGACTTTTCTTATTAGTCCTATTATTTATGTATTCTAAAGCATTAAGAGCATTTTTATTGATTGGTCGCACATCATCTAACATATAATTTTGTGAATCAAACATAACATGATATGCTGTAAATCGAATTGTTTTACTATTTTTAGTTGGATCTCCAATTCTAAATGCTTGAGGATTAAGTTTTGACTTTGACTTAATAACACACAAATCATCTTTTACAATATATTTTGCATATTTTATTGATACCTCAACCTCTATGTACCAACCATTTAAGGATTTTTTCTTATATTCTTTTATTTCGACTGGTTTTATTGTAATCTTTCCATTATTAACAAATGATTTCGTATCACCATCATATATTTTTATCATTAAATCCACCTGTCCTTTTTCAGAACTTGAATTTGACAATTGCCACTATTGATTACAATTTGATTTTCACCAGGATCAAGTTTTGGAAATTCAAACCCTATTTCTAAGTTTTCATTTCTATAATATCCATCATAATAAGCATTACAATCCAAACAATCAACAATTACATTTAACTCATCAGTTGGAAAATTATACTTAAATCGTACGTTATTAATAGTTAAATCAACAGTATCAGAATCAACCTTTATTATTTTAATTAATGGTTGTGAAAAAACATTACCTTCGTTAGTAATTGTATTGCCACATTCTATATAGCTATCGTCCTTTTTATACCAAAATGGGCTTCTTTTAAAACTAACATCAATAGTTTTTATTGTTGCGGATCTTTGAGGTTTAATTTCATAAAAAAAATACGCAGTACTAACTTTATCTTTATACTCTAAAGTCCCTTCACCATCTAGCCATTTATAAATACTTGACAATTTAGAAGAATCCATAACATAAAGTTTTAAACTACTTTCTATATTTGCATAGCTGCTTACATAAAAACTACCATTAGAATTTTCTTCATAGCTTAACGCAGCTTTTGGTATTAAATTATCTTCTTCTTCACAAATTACTTTCATTTCATCTGAAGAAATATTATTAAATTTAAACATTTTAAATCACCTCATTCAATCTATCATCAATGAATCTAATAAAACCATCTCTATCCAATTTTAATTTACAACTATTTAATGCTTTTAAAAATAATTTAAACAATTTTTCATAATCTAAAATATTAAAATCATTGTTATTTTTGTTTAATGGAACAACTTTCGGATTTCCACCATTATTTGTTAATATTTCTGGTCCTGCTTCCCCAACGATTGCTGTACCTCTTAACAACTCACCACCAGAAGCTAAATAAGCAATTGATTTTATAGTCGGTATATTAAATCCTTTACCTGCTAAACTACCAAGCCAGTCCCAATCTGGAATTTTAATTTTATTTATACCTTCAATAACCTTATTTAAACCAGATATCATTAAATTAATAGCAGAAATAATCATATTTAAAGGTGAAACAGCTATTGAATACAATAAGTCAAAAACCCCTTTAAAAATTGATTTAACGCCTTCCCAAGCCATTTTCCAATCGCCAGTAAATACTCCTTTAATAAAAGTAATAATTCCTTTAAATATTTCCTTAAAAGCATTTATAAAATTTTCAATATTTGCATAGACACCATTTAGCAAATTTCCAATTAAACCAAATGTTTCTATCCAGTCAGTAGAAAACAAATTTTTAAAAAATTCAGTAATATTATTCCAAATAGCAGATATATTATCTGCTAAATTTCTTGTCCAAGAACAAATGTCATCCCAATTTTTATAAATTAAATACCCAATTCCAACAACAGCCGCAGCAACAGCTGCTATAATCAAAATAACTGGGTTAAATCCTGCGGCAAATCCAGCAACAGCTGTTTTTGCACCACTTAATAATGGTCCTAAAAATTTAAATGCACTTATTAAAGATGAAATACCAGTTCCTATTTTACCTATGACTATTAATAGTGGTCCTAAAGCAACAATCAATCCAGTTACTATAACAAATATTTTCTGTTGTGTAGGTGATAATTCACTTAATTTAGTTAGTAAATTTTGAATTAAACTAAGTATACTTTTTATAAACGGAAAAAGATATTGCGATAATTGAATAGCAATGCCTTCCAATTGAGATTTTATAATTGTTAATTGTCCTTTAGCATTATCAATCATTATTTCAGACATTTCTTTTGCAGCACCATCGCAATCATTAATAGCATTCGTCAATTTTTCAAAATCAGCATCACTTGAATTTACTATTGCTAAAAAACCAGACATTGCAGTAGTTCCTGCAACTGTTTTAGCTAACGATGTTTTTTGTTGGTCTGTTAATTTACTCAACTTTATTCTTGCATCGTTCATGATATCACCAAAATCTCTCATTTTGCCATTTTGGTCAAATATTTTAACACCTAATCTTTCCATTTCATCTCTTGCTCCAGAAGTATTGGTTGCTAAACGTTGTAAAATACCTCTTAAAGATGTTCCAGCTTGAGAACTTTTTACACCAGCATTTGCCATTAAGCCTAAAGCAGTAGCGGTATCTTCAACACTGATATTTAACGCACCAGCAATAGGTCCAACATATTTCATAGCCTCACCAAGGGTTTCAACAGTTGAATTACTATTAGTAACAGTTTTTGCAAATACATCCGCATAATGAGTAGATTCGTCTGCAGCATAACCCAATGCAGTTAAGCCATCAGTTACAATATCAGAAACTGTAGCTAAATCTTCTCCAGAAGCTGCAGCTAAATACATAATTCCTTCCAAACCATCTAACATATCTTGGGTTTTCCATCCGGCAAGTGCCATATAATACATAGCATTAGCTGATTCTGTTGCTGTAAATTTTGTTGTTGCCCCCATATACTCAGCTTTTTCTTTTAGTTTTTGAAAATCATCTCCAGTAGCTCCCGAAATTGCCTTTACACTTGACATTGCTTCTTCAAAATCAGCTGCCGTTTTTAAACCTGCCAAGCCTACACCACCAACAACTGCAGAAACTACACTAAGTTTTTTTCCTGTTGATGTTATTTTTTCTGATGAATTATTCAATTTATTTGCAAAATCTTCAATATTAGCAGTTCCAGCTTTTATAGAATTTGCAACTTCATCACTTTGATTTTTATATCTTTCTAAAGATGTTTGAGCTTGTGTCAAGGCTATTCTCTTTTTTTCAATAGCCTGTTCATCTCTATTTTCAGCACTTTCTAATTCTTTTAATTGTTCTTCCAAAATTGTTACTTTTTTTGTTTGAGAATCAATTGCATTACTCAAATATTCATATTTATCCTTTAACTTATCCATACTCGTAGTATTTTTATCATACTGAGCTTGAGTAAGTTTAAAGTTTTCATAATTTTGTTTTAATTCATTATTAGTTGATTTTAAAGATCTAACGAAATCGGCTGTACCATCAGCCTTAAAAACTAGACCAACCCTTTTTAAATCATTACTTGCCATAAAGTGCTTTCATTCTTTCTTCGTGTTGTTCTAATAATTCATAATAAACTTGAGGATCAAGTCTCATTACATCGTCAGGAGATAATCCCAATCTTGTTCCATTATAAATTATTTTTGACTTATTTATTTTAAATGTTTCTTTTTGGCCTTTTTGTTCAAATAAGTTTGGTCTTTTTTTTTAAATTCGTTAAATTCGTTTTCATTTTTCTTAATAAATTCTAAAATTTGTTTTAAAGCCTTTAAATCTATTAATTTTATAGATTCTTCATATGTTACTTTTTTTTCATAGTTAGCATTAATTACAGCATAACAAAAGTAATTTGAAATTTTTATTTCATGTGTATGAGAACGCATATCTTTTTCCAAAGCTTTCATACCACCTGGATATTCTTCTAAATATTCAAGAACTAAAAAACTCCATTCGAGTTTAATATTGTCTCCATTTTTTAATTTTAATATATTATTCATATTTTCCTCCTATAACAAAAAAGACACCAGGTTAAGTCCCTGGTGTTATTATTTTATCTAAATCAGCAGCAGAAGTAATAACTTGTGCAAAGAACTTATCTTCAGTCATTCCCTCAGGATATGAAGCCATTTCTGAATCTAAATAAACATACTTATTATTAGAACCATCAAAAGAGTATGCTGTAATATTCACTGTAGATGTTTGTTCACTATATGATGTATCACTTGTAGACACTTCTTCACTATTTTCTGTTAATTTACATTTTGGATACCATTTAAGTGCTATGTTACCATCTTTTTTTATAACTGGATATCCACACGCAAAGTATGGTCTTGATGCTGAAGCACCTCCCATAACCAATCCGTTAGTATTAACTTTTTCACCTTTTGCAGTTGCTAAGTCTGCTGGATCAAAAGCTATAACCTCAACTTCTAAACCAATTGATGATGTTTGTGAAACTTGATCATAATCTTCTCCAGAAGCACGAACTGTTGCTGTTTCACTTTCTGGGGTTACACTAACTTTTTTAATAATTGGAGATTTAACTATTGTTTCATATGTTGATAAATCAAATTCTCCATCTTCATCTGGAGTGTTAAACGCATAATAAAACGCTCCAACTGTTTCTATAATTTTAGGCTTTTTTACATTCATGTTTTATTCCTCCTCAATATATTTTTTTAATCATTTTATTGTAATATTTCTCTTTATTTTTATTAAATAAAGGCTCGAGATGAGATTGTTTTTTCATAAACTTAGTTCCATTTTCAACTAATGGTCCATAATAAACTCCCCATCCCACTTCTATTTGTCCCTTTTTGTGTTTGGATTTTTCATAAGAAAAAGAATCAACCAAATGAGTATGCTTTGAACTATTAATATTAGATTTTGGTTTTGGTAACTTTAATGCATCATCAACAAATTCTTTTGCACCAATTTCTAATATTTCTTCTACATTATCAACATTTTTTAAGATATCTTTTAATTCGTTTTCCAATTCTTTGAACCCGTCAAACATCAATTATATCTTCCAAAACATCCAAAGAAAAATAAGAATGCCAATGGCGATTCTTAGCAATATATTCGTGATAAACTTGAACAGGATAATTTTGTTCAAGCAATAATTTAATCAATTCTAACAATTTTTCACTTCTCGGTTTACCAGAAATAAACGATATCTGATAAGTAACAGTAAAAGAATAAGAACTTGAACTTGCTGGCAATGGAGTCCAAACATAATCCCAAAAGTTAATATGCTCAAATGATTCAACATCATCATCCGATAAAATAGCTTCATTAAACGGAATATCAAGTTTTTGTAATGTCTCAATTAATTCCTTCTTTGTCATTATTTTCCTCCTTTATGATTGGATTTTTATAAGTTGTTAATGTTAATCGAGTTTGTAAAAATCCCTCTTCATTTCTAAAATGATAAGCATTATAAACTTTATAAAATAAAGCATTTTCTTTTAGCACACACAATGGTGTAATACTTTTATCTTGAGGTATTAATACTTTTTTCGAAATATCAATATCCCTCGAATTCATTTCATATTTCAAAACATCTCCAAAACTAAGTTCAGAATAAGTTATCTTTTTATTTCTAGTTTTCAAATACTCTGTAGGATAAACAGTTTTATCTTGCAATATATCAAATATTTCAAATTGTCCATCACGATAAGTCGGAGTCTTTGTTATATTTAATTTGTAAGTCATACAAATCTCCTGCATAAATTTCTCTGAATTCAGCTAAACGAAAAGTTGAAGCATATAAATAATAACTTTTAATGAAAGATCTTGCAGTTAAATCATTTACATAATCAATTTCTTTTCCAACCTTTGCATTTGTATCATATATAGCCTCTTTTACAATTGTTAGAATTGTTTCATCTTTAACAAAATAAGGGACATTTTGTTCGTCCCTTATCTCTTGCATTAAATCTTTTTCCATAATTATATATTATTGCTTTTTTTCTTATTAGAATGTTTAGTTTTATCAATATTATCAATTTCTTCAGTTTCTTTTTCAAAATCAAGAATAACAATATTTAACATTTTAACTTCATCTTCAGTTAATTCACGAATTACAGGTTCTTTAAAATTATTAGTATCAGATTTTAGCTCTAAAGCTCTTTCTTCATCTATTTCTTTTAAGCAATAAGGATAAAAATCATTTTCATTATAAATATGATTGTTATCTTTTAGATCTCTAAATTTCTTTATAACTATATACATATTAAACTCCTGGTGTTTGGTTTGTTGATGATGATGTTGCTGGAGTACTATTTACTTCCTTATAAACTGGAATATATTCTTCTAGTTTAGTTACATCAAATGGAACAGCTACTGAATCATCAACTGCTTTACCATTTGCATAAATTTTTGCAATAATTACATCAGCATCGTCTAACGCTTTTGTTTGATCGTACTCATTTATTTGCATGCTACTAATACCCATTGTATATTTTCCTGGAATAGTAAATATTGCTTTTCCTTGAGTATTTTGCGTTGATGTAATAACAGTTAAATTTTTATAAGAACTGATATTCCTTCCTTCTCTATCATATAAAGCTGGAGCAACATAGTCAGCTTCATCTGCTGGATTACATATTAAGAATATTTTATCATAGACTCTTTTTCCACTATTAGAAAGTGTTTTTTTAACTGTTGCTAGTCCTTTGGGTGTAAAATTAGTAATTGTACTTAAAACAGTTTTTGCTGCGTGAGTTCCATTTGATTCAACAGTATTCGTTTTATTATAAATACCAATTGGAGCTCCTACACCATTACCATTTAAATATCCATCTTCAATACCTTCATTAATTGTTTGAGTTAAAATAGCAATAAAATATTTATCAATAAATTCATAAGATAATTCTCTTATAGCTTTTGGAATAATTAAATAAGCAGATAGTTTATCAACATCTAAATTTAATCCAGTTATCGTTGCTGATAATTGTGCAGAAAGTGCAGCATCTAATTTACCCCATGCAAATGTACCAGATTTTTCTGAAGATAACCATTTTTTCACTCCAGCTGGAGCAAAATCAATAAGACCACTAGTAATCAATTCAGAACTTTCTTTTACATTTTCTAGCATAACATTAATAATGCTAGTTGGAATAATATCAATTTGTGATGCAGTAATTGCTTGCTTAACATCCTTTAATTTTTCATAAAAATCTTTTTCATTTTGACTAAGATTTCTTAATCCTAACTTACTCTTTAAATTAACATCATTATTTAAAGTTTCTTGTTGGCTAATTAATTCATTTACCAACTCTTCATTTTTGGCAGTTATGATTTTATCCATAACATCGACAATAGCACTAGCTTTGTCATTAGATTTTTGAAGAATTTCTAAAGTTTCTTCACGAACTTTTTCCATATTTTTTGAAAACATTTTTTCATTCCTCCTATTTAAAAAAATCTTGCCATGGATCAGCAGATTTTTCTGTTATATTTTCTTTAATTTTTTTATTCAATTTATAATTTTCATTTTCTAACATTTGAATTTTATCTACTAATTTTTTTACAAAATTAGATTCAATAGATTGTTTTGCTGCATCATCTTTATTCAAAGTTGTTGCAAAACCATATTCAAATGCTTGAGTTGAATTAATCCAGGTTTCTTTATCCATCATATCTTTCAACTGTTCTTTAGATAATTTTGTTTTACTTGCATAAATTTCTAAAGAAGGAGATGTAATGATTTCTAAATCTTCCGCAGCTTTTTTCAGTGCATTACTATCGCCTTCGGCAATACTCCATGCATTATGAATCATAATTAATCCTGATTCTGGAACAATTCTTTCTTTACCAGCCATAAATATTACTGATGCTGCAGAACAAGCAAAACCATCAACTTTTGTTACGACATTTAATCCACAATCATTTAACAACGAATATATTGCCAATGCTTCTGAAACACTACCACCATAAGAATTGATTCTTACTGTAAGATTTGGTGTATCTACTTCTTTTAATGCTTCTGAAAAGGACAAAGCATCTGTTCTTCCAGGATCATCACAATCCAACCATCTTTCAAATAAATCTGGCTTTCTAATATCCCCATAAATATACAAATCTGTGTTATTATCATCAGTTTTCATGAATTGCATATACTTATTATTTTTCATCGTTATCACCTCCCTTCATTGAACCATAATTTTTAGTAACATATGATTCATCAGCCCATGGCTCTAAAAGCCTATCCAAATCCAAAAATTTTCTTATATCATTCTGAGTAAATCCATTTGAAAATAATTTGTCAATTGATGTTGCATTGCTAATAGCATCATGATATATAAGACTATATCTATTAAATCTTATATAGCCATCTTTAAATGCTTTTTCTTTAAATATTGCACTATTTAATTC
>CAKOKR010000009.1 GCA_934095965.1 uncultured Bacilli bacterium | reverse complement strand
TAATTGTCCCAGTATTATACTTTCTACTTCTTCTTTGCATTTGTGCTAAGAATTCAGCCCCAAGTTCATTATGTCCTGCAAGTAAAACATGAGCTTCATCAACCATCATAACAGTGTTAATATCTTTATCTAAACATAATCCCCATGCATACTTTAAGATATTAAAGAATAATGCATTCTTAATATTTTCATCACTATTCATAAGTTCTTTTATATTAAATACAATAAAATCACTATCAATCTTTAGTGTTGTTTTACCAGTAAAATAATATCTAAGTTCTTTAACTAAAGGTCTTATCTTAAGTTCAAGTCGTTCCAAAACATCACGTTCATGCGTAGCATCTGTCATACTAACTAAATGACCTTTTATAGTTGCATAAACATCATCAAATGTTGGATAATCAGCACTAGTTAACTTAGTAAAATCTGTTTCATAATCTATTTTAAATCTTTTATAAGTTTCTTGTAATACATCACTAAACATAGTAAGTACATCATCTTCAATACTAGGTGAATAATATTTCATAAATGCTTTAACTTGTTGAAGTGTTCTAGTTAAAACAGTATAACCTAATCCTTGTGCTATTTCATCTTCATCAGCATCAATAACAATTTCAAGGGGATTAATCATACCAAATTCTCCACCTTTACCTAAGTCAAGGAAATCTCCACCTAAGCTATAACACATATCTCCAAGTTCACCTTCTGGATCAACACATACTACTTTATATCCATTTCTTATGTGAGTTCTAAGTAATACTTTCGCAGCAGTACTCTTACCAGAACCACTCATACCAAGTAAAATAACATTAGCATTATTTCTATTATTTTCTTTTCTTATTTGATATAAGAATTGATTAAATAATATAACACCACCAGAGAAATCTACACCAAGAAGTGTTGCATTACCTGGGTCTTTAATACTATCAAAGATAAATGGATACATTGCTGCTATTGTAACAGAAGGTATCGGCGTACCAATTCTATTTTCAATATCTTGTGGTGGAAATATAGGTAGTATTGACTTTAATGCTTTTTCTTGTTCAAACATTAAAGCAACAGCTCTCATTCCTAACGCATCCAAATAACTTCTTACTTGAATCTTTCTTAATTCCAATTCTTCTTTATTATTTGCAGTAATCATCAAATGCATTTGAAAATCAAATATTCTAGCTTGAGTTGCTGCAAGCATTTGAATAAATTGTTCCAAAGATTCATAATCTTGACGTATTCTTTCTTGCATTGTATTATCTTTTTCACTTTGATACCTTACTTTTAAATCTGCTATTTCTTTATTAAGCATTTTTTGTAATACTGAAAAAGGTATAGGCATATGTTTAATAGCTATTTTAACACCTTGAATATTAGTTATATCAGATAAAAAACCTGGTGCAATATTTCTAGGAAAAGCTATAACAGTCATAATAGTTGAATACTTTCCCCCTAATACAAATTCAGTTGGTTTAAATTCCATTCCTTTAGGTGCTATTTCACTTTTAATTTTACTCATATTACATCACCGCCCCAAAATTAGTTGTTTCTCCACCATTTAAGAAATTATCTAAAACAACTCTTAAATCATTATTGGAAGTTTGAACACTTTGTAACCCAGCATTAGCAAGTCCACTTATTAAATTATGTAATTTCTTTTGAACTATTTCTAATCTCTTTTCTTTAAACAAGATATAATATTCAGTATCAACTACATTATATTCACTACTCATAAATAGATTAGCTTTATTAATATCTTGCATAATTAGTTTCTTTATTGCATTACTTTCTGCATTGTTATACATAAGTTGTAATTGAGATAGATACACATCAATATCAACAGGTCTATCAGCAATAAGTAACCAGAAATCATAATCAATACTATTATAAAAATTTCTTAATTGATAAATAGTATTATTTTGTGATCCTTGATCCATAATAAATATATTTTTTGGCATTACTTTAACACCAGTAACATATGTACCATCATCAAGTTGTATCATACCATTCATTATTTGTCTAACAGGTAACCAGTTTTCTGTATAACTTACACCTGAAGAATTATTCATCTTTGAGTTCATCTTTAACACACCAACCTTTCCAATAATATCTACGTGGATTAAATATAAATGTACATGCATTTATAATGAATTGTAATACGTTATGATAGTGCATAACTGGAGTAACTAAAAATCCAGTTATAAGTGCAGGCATAAGTATAACAATCATCTGACCTACTGTTGCATTTTGCACTAGCATTAACAATATAACAGTAAGTAAACATCCAAATCCAAAAAGCAAAATATCAGTCAGAGTAAAGAACCCTAATATCAATTGTGACTTTTTAGAATTTGCAGGTATTAAATAATTATTCATCCCCAAATCATTCCTTTCTTAATTATGAACTTTTTTTCTTTTCTAAATAATTTTGTTTTTCACGTGCAGCATGACCAGCTTGTTTACTAGCTGCTGAAGCCATATCGTCAATAAATGCAGCAAAATCGTTTCCTTTAACCTCAACTTTTTCATCTTTAGCAGGATCATAATGTTCAAGACCTGAGTCTCTTATTACTCTTTGAGCAGTTTCACCCAATTCTTTAGCTTCGAATAAATCTGCAGAGGTTATTGTTCCAAGACCTTTTCCCTCAAGAGCAATACGTCCGATCTCAGTAATACTCTTCTTTTCCAATTGATTATACATAGAATCTAGATAATTTAAATCTTGAAGATCTCTATCATAATTAGCTTGAGCAATTTCTTGTATATGAGTAGAATCATATTTATATTTATCTTTAGCCGCATCATAGGAATCTTTATCTAAAACTCTCTGTCCATTAACAACTTTATAATAATCATTTTCATCAGGAGCTTTTAAACTATTTTTAAAAGCATTAATATAATAATTTAAATCTCTATTACTCATTTCAGCTTTTCTTTGTTCTATACTACTTTTAATAAAAGCAGCACTTCTCATTTTATTATTTGAATCTCTGAAAGAATTATAAAGTTCAAACATCCTATCACTACCAGCTCCCTTAAAAAAGTTATTTGCCACATCAGTACCAGCATCATAAACAATTGCCCCATCAGTAGAATGCTTATCCCATTGTTTTTTAGCAGCAGCTCTAAAAGCATCATTAGCTTTATTTACATCAGCGGATGCTGAAATAATTCTATCCAAATCTTCAACGCCTTTACCAGTTAACCAACCAGTAAAATCTGAGAAAACAGCACCAGCTAAACCACCTTTATCATTCTTTCTTTTAGCAATATAATTTTCCATTTTAGTACGTCTATCCGCTTGACCACTTAAACCTTTGCTAGCAGAATTTTTCATATCACCAAATGATTTAGCTTTTCTAGCATTCATAAAAGCACTTGTTCCAGCACCTAAACCACCGGTAACGGCACTTCCTAAAGATTGTGCAACACCTTTTCCATCTCTTCTTGATCTTTTATAATTTCTAATAGCACCAAGACCTAAAGCACCAGCACCAGATGCAGCCATCAAACCACCACCAGCAGCAAGTTTTTCTGCAATTCCAAGTTTCATATCACCGCTATCAATATGGAACAAATCGCAAATAAGTTTAGGAGCTTGTTTAATAAACGTAACAACGCCTAATAAAATCAAAGCATTTGCCACACTCTTTTGAATAGGGTGAATAGGACCTAAAGAAGTAAATGATTTAAATAAATCCATATCAGCAATCATAATAATAAGGTATAAACCAAAAATCATAACAAACACTCTAATAAAAACTTCTAAAAATACACTAATAATTTTCTTCAGCCAAGTACTAAATACATCTTTAAATTTTCCTCCAGGTATAACCCTACAAAAAACGGGTATAGGAGCAATAATTTCAAAAAATATCAACTTAATATATCTAAGTGCCACATCAAAAACAAAATTAATCAAAACATATGCTACATAAATACCAGCAACAGTAGAAAAGAACCATATATATGTTAACTGTCCATCAGCAGCATTTTCTGCAAAATTTACATATGAACCAAATCCACTAGAACCGGCCTTAACCAAATTATCAAAATAAGTAAATGATGTTTTATCTTGAAGCCCTTGAATAAAAGTATATAACGCATTCAACGGCTTTAATGGCTTCAATAAAACTGGAGCAGCACTATCAGTCTTAATAGCAGATTCACAGGCAATTATTTCTTCTTCAGTTAACTGAGTAACATCATCTTTGGAATTTTTTTTGGTGCAATATTCATAATCCACATGAAAGAAAGAACTAAACATAGAATAAGCTAATTTTCTTCCGGGACTGGGATTATTTTCTCCTTCATAGTCCCAATTATTTTCATCATTTAAAATAATTTTTTCAATTGTATGATTTTTCAAAATAGCTTCTTGGAAACTAAATGCAAATTGAAATATAGTTGGTAAGAAAGATATAATTACCAATGATATGACAATATTTTGAATAAGTTTAGCAAACGAATTATCCTTTTTAGAAAATTGTTCCGGATCAATGACAGCTCGTAAAAGAGAATAAGCTAAAACAAATAACATAATTACTCCAAGAATTACATAAACATTACGAACCATTGTGTTAAAACTGCTTGAATTATCTGCAAAAACATTAATTTGAGTTAATGCAACAAATATATCATAAAAAGAATCAATAGCATTATAAATGATGGAATCTAAAGTTAACAAAATAGTATAAAAATTTTTCTTAAAATTTAAAATAGCTGATATCATATATTAATTCACCGTTCCTGTTCCTATTCCACATGTTCCATAAGCACCAAATAAAGACATCAAAAATTCTACAATCATTGGTGTAAAGAACAATAAAATACAATATATAAATCTCTTAATTGCAGTATTACTAGCTTTCTTTAAAGCATCTTTATCATTTTGAGCTAATGCTTTTATAAAATCTAATGTTGTTAAAACAAGTAAAGCAATAATACCAATATATTTCATTATTTCCAAAGCTTGTTGCATCCAATAAGCTGGTGATCCTTCATCATTAGGTTTGCCAAAAGCAGCACATTCTTCTTCAATTGTAGCAATATTATTTATAAAGTTATTATTTAAAACACTTGCATTAGCTTTTATCATAAATGAAAAAGAAAATAACATAGTGATACAAAAAAATAATATATTATTAATTTTCTTATTCATGAAAATCACTCCTAAACCCAAGCAACACTTGATATATAAATTTTATCATAAATATAGAGTAACGTCAATTTGTTTAAAAGATAAATTTATAAAAAGATTTTAACAAAATAAAAAATATCAATTAAATATTAAAAAAAAGAAACTATTTTTTTAGTTTCTTCAACAATTTATAACCCTTTAAAGCTACTTTATAAGCATAATAAACAAATGGATTAATAACATAATCAAATTCCCCTATTAATTCTGTAATTTCTGGATTAAATCCTCTCTTTAATTCATAAATACCATAGTAAGGACCATTCTTATCCATATCTAAAGATATTCCATAAAAATTAACATACTCTAAATGTTTTTTTATAGAATCCTCTATATGTTGTCTATAAAAAGCATACTTCGGATTAAATTCTTTATATAAATTATTTGTACCACTCATAAAAGTAATACCTTCATTACCCACAAATACACTCATCAAAGCCCCAATATTTATTTCCTTATTGCTCTTTCTTAAAGATTCTGCTTCTTCTAACTTCTTATTATATTTATTAATTTTATCTTCTAATTCTTTATGTCTTCTTTTAATTTTATCTCCAACATTTATTTTCTTCATTGTATTATTTAATTCATCTAATTCTTTTTTAGCACCATTTAAAGTACTCCATACATAATTATAATAACACTCTGTATCTATATATGCTAAATATAAAGTAATATAGTCCCCCATTAAATCTACCATCTTTTTATAATATGATGCAGGTCTAACTATGAAATTCTTTAAATTACCAGTATCTTCTAACAACTTAGTAAATATATCTATATTATCTGTATTAATAATCTTACATCTAACACCCATATCATATGTCTTATCAATATTCTTTTTTGTTGACTTACTAAATGTATTTAACGTATCATTATAATTATCCCTTAATTTAATTCTACATAATATCCTTGGTTGTAAATCTTCAAAATTTTGACTAAACCCCATATGTTTAAAACCTAATTTTTTAAAATTATAATAAGCTTCTTCTCCACATTTTTCTTTTAAATTACCTTCACTATCTTTTAAAGCATATATAACATTCGGATCAACCTTTAACATAAAACCATGATTCTTTTTAACATACTTTATTACTTCATCATTAAATTTTTTTAATAAATTAAAATCAAATACATCAATTAAATAACCCCTCGGAGAATAATATAAACTAAGACTAAAAGGCAATTTCTTTTCAAGTAACATAGTTACACCCTTTAAAGTATCATCTTCATAATACCCAAGTAAATGTCTAACCCATCCAGTTCCACTCTTTAATTCTCCCCACTCAGGCAACTGATAAATAGAAACATAAGGATTCTTTAAAGCAAACTCTCTAAATATATTTTCATCAATAACTTTAAGCATTATTTCCTCCTTAGTTTTCTATAAACTTTTAACATAATAGGTAACATCTTATACAATAACTTATTATTAACTAAATCAAATTCCCCAATAAATTCTATATATTCATCACCAAATTTTCTTTTAAAATCATGAAGTTTAGCTAAATTCTTATACTTAGTATGAGGATCTCCTGGTGTACCAAATAAATCAAAAAATTCATAACCTTTATCATAAGCATCTTTAATAGCTTCATAATAACTTCTAGTAACAGCAAAAGTAAAATTAGCTAAATCATCACTACCAATATATAAACTCCAGGCTTTATTTTTAGTATATGTACATATCAAAGAACAAACACATACTTCATCCTTATCAATTCCACTAAATACTTCTCTTTCTTTTTCTAATCTAGCAATCTTATTTTTAATATCCGCTTCCTTTTTCTTATTAACTTCAAGTTCTTTATTTAAATCATTTATTTCTTTACTAATATTATCTAATAATTCTTTTGGTCTAATACTAATATTAAAATATTTCATGTTATTATCTTTAGACATTTCTTCACTAAATATTTTATAATACTCTTCACTATGAGGATCAAACCCATCTTTACTACTATTACTTTCAATCAAACAATAAAAATCATGTACTCTTACTTCATTATCAACTATTAAATTATAACTATAACTTCTCTTAACACTTTTCATAAATGACTTATTAAACTTAGATTCTACTTCTTCCCAAGGCTTTTTTAAATCAATTCTAAAAGTATATCTTGGTTGATTACCTTCATATAGTTTATAAAACCCAGTATGTTTATAACCCAAACTTAACATATAATTATATAGTTCATAATTATTTTCTCCACCATCTACTTTTTTACCATCTTCATCAATATCTTGATACTTAATATCCGGATCAAACTTAACATAGATTATTTTATTTTGCTTCATATAATCTTTCAAATAATTAGTAAACTCTTTAATAACTTCTTTATTAGAATAATCCAACACAAAACCTCTCGGTGCATAACCATAACTATACCCAAGTGGTGTTTTTCTTAATAAAATTAAGCATGTAGCAACTAAATTGCCTAAATCATTTTCCATACCAACATAAACAGGCACTTGTCCTTTTGCTCTTTTGCAAAATAAACCCCATTCATAACTTTGTAAAAAGTGTGATTTTTTATTACAACTTTCAAATTCATGATATCTTTTTATATCAACATTATCTATAAATTTCATACGATGCCTCCATCTCTATACAACATAAGTTTAGCATACACCACCAAAATTAACAATATTTTTTTGTAAACTTACATATTAGAAATGTTTAAGCATTTACATTATTAAGTAAGTTTGTTAAAATATAAATGGTGAATATAAATGAATTTATTTGAAATAATATTAATTTTAATTATTATACTGGGAACAATTGCAATATTTTATGCAACAATATACAATAATTTAGTTACATATAAATTAAAAATTGATAAATCTGAAGGAATTATTGATGAAGCACTACGTCAAAAATATGATTTAATTGCAAAATTAAATATTCCAATTAAAAATGTTGTTACAAAAAAAGATTATTTAAAAGATTATATTGAACTTAAGGATAAAAGGATAAGTAATTATGAACTTGATAGAAAATTAAGCGAAGCTTTCAACATAATACTTGAAGTAAAAAATGATCATGAAGAATTAAATACAAAAGAAATAAACAAGGATATCAAAGAAATAGAAAAATTAAATGAAACTTTGGTTTCTTGCAAAACATATTTTAACAACAACACTAGTGAACTAAATAAATTAATTAGAAAGTTTCCAACAAATATCGTAGCAAAAATACATGGCTATAAAATTAAACCTTTCTTTGATGGAAAAAATATGCAAGATGCTGTTATAGATGATTTTAAACTATAACAGTTTTTATTTGGACAAGTATCCTATACAATAATTTAACTTTTTCATAAAATATATATGAAAGGAGTTACAAATGAATAATAATTATAAAAAAGCACAAAAAATGATTAATTGTTATAACCAACAAAACAAAAATACAACATTTACATGTTTTGGACCAACAGGTCCAACAGGTCCTACTGGTCCAGCGGGTTCAACAATAACTGTTGGAACTACAACTACAACTGATCCAGGTACAGATGCAGCTGTTGTTAATGTTGGTACATCATCAAATGCTATATTAAACTTTAGTATACCAAGAGGTGCTACTGGTCCTACAGGTCCAACAGGTCCTACTGGTCCTACAGGTGCTACCGGTCCTACTGGTCCTACTGGTCCTACAGGTCTAACTGGTGCTACTGGTGAAACTGGTGCTACTGGTCCAACAGGTCCTACTGGTCCTACTGGGCCTACTGGTCCAACAGGAGCTACTGGTGAAACTGGTGCTACTGGTGAAATAGGTCCTACCGGTCCTACCGGTCCTACTGGTCCTACTGGTCCTACTGGTCCTACTGGCCCTACCGGTCCTACTGGTCCAACAGGAGCTACTGGTGAAACTGGTGCTACTGGTGAAATAGGTCCTACTGGTCCTACTGGTCCTACAGGTCCTACTGGTCCTACAGGTCCAACAGGTCCTACTGGTCCTGCAGGTCCTACAGGTCTAACTGGTGCTACGGGTGAAACTGGTGCTACAGGTCCTACTGGTCCAGCAATTAATCTAAGCATTGGTACAGTTGAAACCGGTGCACCTGGTTCAAATGCAACAGCAACTATTACTGGTACATCACCTAATTATGTACTAAATTTAACAATTCCTGCAGGTCCTACTGGTCCAGCTGGAACTTAAGCAAATAAAAATTGATCATGATTGATCAATTTTTATTTACTCCAATCTATAGATTTTAAATTATTCTTTACTAAATAATCATTAGTTTTAGAAAAAGGTTTACTTCCAAAGAAACCAGAATAAGCAGAAAAAGGTGATGGATGTGGACTAGTTATAATATAGTGATGTGGATTAGTAATAAGTTTAACTTTCTCTTTAGCAAAGTTTCCCCACAAAATAAATACAACAGGGTCTTCTTTCAAATTCAAAACTTTAATAATATAATCAGTCATTAATTCCCAACCTAAATTTCTATGACTAGCAGCTTTATCCTTTTCAACAGTTAATACCGCATTAAGAAGTAAAACTCCTTGTTTTGCCCAACCAGTTAAATCTCCATCATTCCTAATAGGTACACCTAAATCATCATACAATTCTTTATATATATTTTGTAATGAAGGTGGAACTTTAACTCCTTTTTGAACAGAAAACGAAAGTCCATGTGCTTGATTTTCCCCATGATATGGATCTTGCCCCACAATAACAACTTTTGTATCTTTATAACTTGTTAATTTTAAAGCATTAAAAATATAATCTTTCGGAGGATAAATAGTCTTAATATCATATTCATGTAATATCTTATGATAAAAACTATTAAATCCTGTACTATTCCAAATAACTTTTAATACGTCATCCCAATCATTACCTATCATTTTAAAGCCTCCCGAACAGCATGCATAATATCATCAAAACTATCTGCAGCAATTAAAAACCTACTTGAATGACAAAATCTTAAATATGGAGGTAACTTATTAACCCATTCTTCCGGAAAATCTTTCTTTAACTCATTAGTATCTGGTGTTTTTGTTACTCCTTGAGCAGTATATCCTCCCCTATTTGATGGATAAATTACATAAATGGCATCAGTACTTGGCAAATAATCCTTATAAAATAAAGGTTCATCTAATATAACTACTCTTTTATCAACAGAATCATCATAATATTTTTTTACCTTTTCTAAATCCTTTAACCTATTCTTTTGTTTTAAAATCATTCTTTCTAAAATTATTTTAGCAAATTCCATTGCTTCAAAAAATTCTTTATCACCATCAGTATTATCCACTGGATTAAATACATCAATTGCAATAGCAAGTGCATTATAAGTACCTTTATTATCAGACAAATCTAAATCTTGAATTAATATTTTATCTATTGATTCATAAACATATTCTCCATATAACTCCTTAGAAAATTCTTTCCATAACTTTCCAAAAGCAGCATAAGGAATTCCATTACTTCTAATTTTATTATCTTTCATATGATGGTCAAAATAACCCATTCCTATATCAAAAACTAATCCATCAAAATCATCTGGAACTATATTTCTTCTTATAATTTTAATATTCGGATTAATTATTTTTAAAAATGCTGCACCAAAAACATCATCAGAATGAAATTTACCACCATGTGTTAAAGCAACACTTATTCTTTTTACATCTTCTACTCTCATAAAACCTCACTTATGATAACTTTCATGATTATTAATTTTGCAAGCTCTGTAAATTTGTTCAAGTAAAATACCACGAAACAAACCATGAGGAAAAGTCATTTTAGAAAAACTAATTAATTCATTACACAAATTTCTAACATCATCATTTAACCCAAGTGAACCTCCAATAATAAATGTGATATTACTATTCATTGGTAAAATTTTATCTATTTTATCAGCAAATTCTAAACTTGTATAACTATTTCCCTTTAAATCAAGCCCAATATTATAATCACTTCTTTTTATATTTTTATATAAACTATCTATTTCTTTTTGATAATCAACATTATCTTTTAATTCTACAATTTCTAATTTTATATATTTATTTATTCTCTTTTTATAATCATTAATTAAATCATTTAAATAATCTTCTTTAATTTTTCCAACACACAATATCTTTATCATATTTCCACAACTTCCGTTCTTTCATTTTGTCTTGCACATGAAATATTATTAAACTTAATATCATGTTCTAAAAAAGTATTATTAATAGTTTCAAGTGCTATACTTTCTAAATTATTTGTTTCACTTAAATGAATTAAAATAATTTTCTTAGTTTTATCCCCAATTAATTTTGAAAGATATATTGATGCATCCTTATTACATAAGTGTCCTTCACTTGATAACACACGTTTTTTTAACCATTCTGGATAAGGACCATGAGTAAGAAGTTCAATATCATGATTACTTTCAAATAAATATACATCCAAATTTTTTAAATATTTAAAATTTTTATAATTTACATAACCTGTATCAGTTACATAACATATACTTTTCTCATCACATTCAAAAACATAATTTCTAGAATCCGGAGCATCATGACTAGATTTAAAGGAAGTAACATGTACTCCCTCTAAATCTTTAGTATCTTCAACTATTATAACATGTTTATATTCACTTATATCAGGCATTGAATAAAACATTTTCTCACTAATAATTAAAGCTGCTCCAGTTTTATCTAAGACAGTTTTTAATGCAGATATATGATCTGTATGATTATGAGTTATAACAACATAATCTATATCTTTAATATTAACACCAATTTCTTTTAAATTTTCATTAATATATTTATAATTTCTACCAGCATCTAGTAAAAACTTTTTCCCACCGATTTCTAAATAGGTAACATTACCTTTAGAACCACTAGATAAAACTACTACTTTCATAATTACCTCAACTTTATATACTTAAGTGGATTTTGGAATTGATAACTACCATGATATGGCCAACCAATTGAAACACCTAAATGTAAGTGAACCCCAAATGCTAAACCAGTTTCACCCATTTCTCCAATTTTATCACCAGTTTTAACACGTTGACCAACTGATACGGTTTGTTTATACATATGAGCATATTGAGTATAAATATTATTAGCATGTTCAATAATAACATAATTACCATCTACACTTCTAAAATTAACTTCCACCACAGTACCTTCATCCACTGCATATATTGGTGATCTAAACCCAGTACCAGATATATCTAATCCATAATGCATTTTACCACCACGCCATCCATAAGGACTTGTTATCATATATGGGTAATTTGTTGGAAGTCCCCAAACATAATTACCACTACCATATTTTCTACCAACAGTAATCTCTTCTTTTATCATTTCGCGAATTACTTCATTTTTTAAAACAGTTGCTTCACTTGATGTATTACCATTAACAACTTCATATGTATCGTGAACTAAAGATAAACCACTAACACCAGCTCTAGTTGGCTCTTTATAACTTGGATCTTTCGTTTCATCAACAACTGTTTCGGTTGTATAAGGTGTTTCATTTTCACTTATTTCATAAATATTATAATACAATGTTACAACTGGATTGATTAATGTAACATTTACTGTGCTACCAACTGCAAGCATTGCATTTTCACTTTTATAATTAGGATTTGCAATTAAAAATTCTTGTGAGTTAATCATATTTTCTTCACTAATACTAGCAATACTATCACCAGTCTTAACAACATAAGTATCCATTTTAGCATTAGGTCCAAATAATAAGTATTGACTTAACTTATCAGCATCAGTAAAAATTTCTTTTTTAATACTTATATAACCCTCTTTAATAGTAATAGATTCACTAAAATACATATTACTAATTACTTTACCTATTTCAGTTATACTTCTGTGACCATCATTATATTCTTCAAATTGCTCTTCAGTTATAAATGACAAAACAAAAGTCTTTAATGCTTCTTCAAAAACCTTTTTATCTAAAACATTAATAACAATATTATCTTTTTCTTTATCTTTAGGTTTAATTGTTATAATATAACCTTTTACAGTAAAATCATCTTCATCTTCAATTTTTTTATAAATTTCATTAACCCCCATATATGAATCATCAAACGTTTTAGTTTCTACTATATCAAGTCCATCCGGAGGATAAACATAATCAACCTTATACTTATCTTTAATATTTTGTTGTTCTTTGTTTATTAAACTATATAAAGAATCTTCATCTTCAATTAAACCAATTTCTTTACCGTTCAAATAAATTTGATATGCTTTTTTAGCATCAACATATTTATAACCATATTTTTCATTAACAATATATATAATTAATATAAAGATTGATATTATAGCAGTTATAATTTTACTTTTATTATTCATTTTCTTCTCCAGCTCCCTTTAATTGACTTTTAAAACTACTCATATTAAGTTCAAATAATAAGTTAACTGTTCCTAGTCCTCCTTTTCTGTGCTTAGCAATAATTAATTCTGCTGGCACAATTTTTTGATTAAAATCCTTTGCCTTTTCATAGTAATCTTTTCTATTTATGAAAAGTACCATATCAGCATCTTGTTCTAGTGACCCAGATTCACGTAAATCTGCAAGCATTGGTTGATTACTTTCACGCTTTTCAGCACTTCTTGATAACTGAGATAAAGCTATAACTGGAACACCTAATTCTAGAGCCATAGTCTTTAAAGATCTTGATATTTCAGATACTTCAACTTGACGAGATTCAACTCTTCTTGAACCAGAGCTAACTAATTGCAAGTAGTCGATTACTACTAATCCTAATCCATTTTCACTATTTGCAAGTCTTCTACATTTAGCTCTAATTTCCTGAGCAGTAACACCAGCATTATCTTCAATATAAATATTGGTATCCGCAAGTTGAGATAAAGCTTCATTATATCTTTTCCAATCTTTTTCTTGCATATTACCAGTTTGAAGCTTATAAGCATCTATTTGACCAATAGATGAAATCATACGATTAATTAACATTTCTGCAGACATTTCTAAGTTGAATATTGCAACAGCCTTTTTAGTATGTGTAGCTGCATATGCTGCCATATTTAATGCTAAAGCAGTCTTACCCATACCGGGTCTAGCAGCTAAAATAATCATTTCTCCACCTTGAAAACCAGTTGTTATTTTATCAAAATCAGGGAATCCAGTTTCAATACCAGTAATGCTTCTTTTGTTCTTGGCAAGTTCTTCTAACTTTGCTTGTGCTCTTCTAAGTATTTCACTTATTGGAACAAAATCACCAACACTTCTTGCTCTAACAACATTTAATATATTTTTTTCAGCACTATCAAGCAAACCATTTACATCTTCTTCATCATAAGTTTTAGTTATAATATCACTTGCTGTTTCAATTAAATTTCTTCTTATTGCATAATCTTTAATAATTTTAATATAAAAATCTAAATTTGCACTAGTTACTACACTATCAATAACTTCAGTTATATAATCAAGACCAACAGCATTAAACTTTTTATCTTTATCTAATTCATTTCTTAAAGTAGTAATATCTATCGGAGTTTTATTTTCATGCATATTTTTTATTGCATTAAAAATATATTTGTTTCTTTCATCAAAAAACATATCAGCAGTTACTTCTTCAACAATTTTACTAACTTCATTACTGTTTAAAAAAGCAACACCTAAAACACTCATCTCAGCTTCTTTGTTCTGAGGCATACTTCTTGCCATAAAACCTCCTTATTTTACTAATTCAACATTTATATTAAATTTAACTTTTTTATGTAATTCTATACTAACTTTTGTGACACCTAAAGAACTAATTGCACTATCAGCCTTAATACATTTTTTATCAATATTAAATCCTTTTTCTTTTAACTTGTCAGCAATTTGTTTACTTGAAATAGTACCAAACACTTTATCTTGAGCTCCTGTTTTAACTTTAAATGTAATTGTTTTATCATTTAATTTATTTTTAACTTCATTTAAACTTGCCACTAATGCATCTTCATTTTTTTGTCTTTCATCTAATTCTTCACTTAGTATTTCACTACTTCTTTTTGTATAAGGAACAGCTAAATTATTTTTTATCAAATAATTATTAGCATAACCATCACTTACGTTAATTACACTATCTTTTTTTCCTTTTCCTTTAACATCACTTAATAAAATTACCTTCATTTAAAAGACCTCCTTTAAGTAAAATATATTATACCATGAACTTAATAAAAATTCAAAATTTTTGAGTATTAAAATCTAAAATATATAAATGGATTATAGCTCGATGCTAAAATACTTATAATACTCATAATAAATAAAATAATTATATAAACATCACTAAGTTTATTTTTCTTATCAAATAATGGTTTAAAAACTGGCGTAGATGCAAATGCTGCAAGAACAAAAATAATAATAGTTCTTAATTTAAATATTTGATAGTGAATAAATATTAACATATTTCCTAAACCATGAGCACCAAATAAAGTTTTAATGGCTTCAATTAATGTAATAGTATCGGTAAAATAGAAAATAATAAATCCAAATGTTACCAAGCTAAATGTGTACAAATGACCAAGAAAAGCTGGTAACTTATCAATTTTTTTAAAAACGAATTTTTCTAAAACTAATAAGATAAAGTAGAAAAGTCCCCAGAAAACAAAATTCCAACTTGCTCCGTGCCATAAACCAGTTAATGCCCAAACTACAAATAAATTAAATATATGTCTACTTCTTTTACATCTATTTCCACCAAGTGGAATATAAACATAATCTCTAAAAAATGTTGATAATGATATATGCCACCTTCTCCAAAAATCAGTAATAGTACGAGCAACATATGGATAATTAAAGTTTTCAAGATAATTAAATCCAAGCATTTTACCTAGACCAATTGCCATATCACTATATCCAGAAAAATCAAAATAAATTTGAAATGTAAAAGCAATACCACCAACTAAAACACCAATTGTACCCAATGAAGAAATATTTGTAGCAAATAAGGTATCGGCAACATAAGCCATCTCATTAGCTATAACACATTTTTTAAATAAACCAATAATAAACATTCTTATGCCAGTTGCAAAACTTTCTAAATCTTCACATCTATCGTTTAACTCTTTATTAACCGTTTCATATCTAACAATCGGACCTGCAATAAGTTGAGGAAAAGCACTTATATAACACCCCAAATTAATAATACTTTTTTGGACAGGAACCTTCTTTTTATAAACATCAATAACATAAGTTAGAATTTGAAATGTATAAAATGAAATACCTATTGGTAAACTTATACTTAAAAACTTAACATTTAAGTTAAATAAATTATTTATATTATCTAAAAAGAAATTAGTGTATTTAAAGAAAAACAATAAGCCAAGATTAAAAACTAAATCAATTATCAACCATTTTTTTGGTGTACTAGATTTATCCATCCATAAAGCAATAAAGTAATTAACAATTATAGAAAGAATCATTAAAAGCACATAAATTGGTTCGCCATATCCATAAAATAATAAAGAGAAAAATAACAAAACGATATTTTTAGTTTTTCTTTTTTTAGGAATAAAATAACAAAGAAGAAATGTTGGTAAAAATAAGAATAAGAATATTAAACTAGAAAAAACCATTATTTAACCCTCCCTTCAAAGTTATAATTATATTGATCAAATAAAGTTGAACCACCATCATATAAGAATAATACCTTAGATATATTGTTATTTCTTACATAAGTTGTTAAATCAAAATTGTTATTCTTAAATTCGTCGTATCTTAAGTTAATAACATGAGTTTTATTAAAATGTTGTGCAAGTAAATAATCTATTTGCCATGTATATGAGTCGCCAACAATAAGAAGATTTTCCTTTGAAAGATCATTAAAATCATAAACAACTTTTCCATATTGACCATTAAAATATGATACATAATAATCATAATACTTATAATCACGATCAAGTCTTATTTCACGTGGTTTAAATATTTCTTCAGGATTAGTATCATTAACAGTTACCTTATAGGTTGGTTTATAATCTATATCAGATATATAATCATAAATTATATCATTTAAAGCTGTTTTTGCCATAGAACCATAAAATTTACGTTCTTTATTTTCTATTATTTTATAAGTGTTATTATCAGTTATATCAAACATATCTAATATGTCATAATATCCATTTAATGCTCCATTTATATTCCAATGGTGATCAGTTTTATAAAAATAGTTTTTATAATCATCTATTGAATCAACATTCATTACCTTAATATGAGCTTTATTATTTAAACCTGCGATAAAATCAGCGACATATGAATTTAAATTATCATTTGCTAAAGTAGTAAATTCGTATCTTGTTGGTAAATAAATATATAAAGAAACTTTACCACTTAAATTATTAAAGAAATTAAGTTGATTATTAAGTCTATCATTTAATTCATCATGTGTATATTTTCCTTTTAAATAATAAAACTCATCTTTTTTATTATAAAATATATATTCACCATCTGAATTTGTACGAATTGGTACATCTTCATACATTAAACTATTTCCACAAAAATTAATATTTTGATATATTTCATTTAAGTCATTATAAAAAGGAAAATAATTAGTAAATTTATTTTCTACAGAGTTTTCAATGTTACCTATTTTATTGTTTAATTTATCAATTACATTTTTTTCACTCTTTTTTTGATATGCAGTAAAATTATCATGATTAATAGAAATAAAACCTAATTTATTTAATAAAAAATTACATGGTATAGCTAAAAAAATACCAAATATAATCACTAAAAATGCAACTGCCAAATATTTATCTTTTTTCATAATCGGTCTCCTTAATTTCATCCCTATATATATTTTATCACAGAATTATACTGGAGCATAGAAAAACCCACCAAAATGGTGAGTAAATTATTTAACGTATGGCACTAAAGCCATAAATCTTGCATATTTAATTTGTTCTGCAATATGTCTTTGATGTTTTGCACATGCTCCAGTCATTCTTCTTGGTAATATTTTGCCTTTATCATTAATGTATTTATTGATAATCATTACATCTTTATAATCAACACTTTTACCGGCACACATTTGACATATTTTCTTTTTCTTACGATAAAATTCTGCCATGTTATATTCCTCCTTCTTAAAAATTAAAATGGTAAATCGTCACTACTTAAAGTAAATTCGTCTCCAAAATCTTTATAAGGATCTTCACTAATATCAGTTGTTTCAACTGCAGGCATTGGAGCTGGTGCAGGATTGTAACTTGATGAATTACTTGCAGGTGCACTATAATTAGGTGCAGAAGCAGTCGAACCATCATTACGAGTACCACCTAGGAATTCAAAGCTATCAACAATAATTTCAGTTGTATATCTTTTTGTTCCATCTTGAGCATCATAACTGCTGTTACGAATTCTTCCTTGAGCCAAAACCATTTGACCTTTTTTACAATATCTATTAATTGTTTGAGCAGTTCTATTAAATGCAACACAATTGATGAATTCTGTGTCTCTTTGACCATCCCTATTAACGAAGTCACTTTGACACGCTAGTGAAAACCTTGATATTTCCATATTACCTTGAGTCATTCTAGACTCAGGATCTCTTGTAAATCTTCCTGTTAAAATTACTTTGTTCATGTTATTCTCCTTCAACTTTGATAATTAAATGTCTTAATACATTTTCATTAATAGTTACTTTTCTATCAAATTCTGCTAAAGTTTCATGAGTAGCTTCAACATTCATTACAAAATAATATCCACTAACTTCTTTCTTGATTGGGTAAGCTAATTTCTTTCTACCCATTTCTTTGAATTCAACAACTTTAGATGGTTTAATGTTTATAAGTTTTTGTAAATCTTCACTAGTTTTTTTGATAGTTTCTTCATCTAGAGTAGATTTTACGATAAACATTATTTCATATTTATTCATTGTCTTTTCACCTCCTTACGGTCTTTCGGCTTCAAGATAAAACATGAAGCAAGGAGCCATTTCCTTTTTTCTTCAAGTATTATACCAAATAAATATTAAAAAAACAAGCCAAAAATACCGAAAAAAGCAATAAAATTAGTGATAATGTAATGAAAGTTTCTTACCACCTCACGGTGATAAATTTCTGTTTCACGGGAATTTCTTCCTCCACAGACCAAATTCGGATTCAGCCAACCCTACTTAAAATTATAATCCATACGTTATTATAACTGGCAGATGAGACTTATACTAACATATGTCTATACATAAAGTCAAGCAATTTCAAAAATTTTTTAATTCAATTTTTTTCAGGCAAATCATTTACAAAAGGCAGTGATAATTCGCCATACTATCTAGTAATATCTTTCTAAGAAGATATTGCAAAATTACAACAGAATTGTTACTGGGTTCCTATTGTCAATGAGGAACTAAAAAAAATTACATTAAAAAAATGTGAAATTATTTTTTCACACTTTTCTTCTTATTTATTTTTTGTTCTTTTTCTTTAATTGTTTCTTTTTTTACATCTGTTACTGTTGATACAATAGTTGCAGAATTTAAATCAATAACTTTTGTATTTGCAAGCATATCATGAAGACCACGATTATCACTTCTAAACATAACCATAATCAAGTTTACCATGTACATCGTATTACTTAAAAGTCCAATAATTGAACCTAACCTATAAAATACACTTGAGTTAAAAGCAAACACACAAATAATATTTATTAACATAAGCCAAACATTATTTAAAATTAATACTCGTAATAAATAATTACCTATATTTAATTTTTTATCATTATTACTAACAACTTTTAACTTTAATAATTTCTTACCTGGAGTTTGACCCTTTAATGCAAATTGTAAAACACCAAAATACATCACTAAAGTAACAATTGTTATTCCTGAACTTACTGCTCCATAACGATAAGTTTTATAATTTAATTCTTTGTAATAATCTAAATCATATGAACTACTTCCAGTATTAAGTTCTTTTGTTACTTCCAAAAGTTCTTTATTTAATGAAGCATACTTATCTCTATAAGGATCTAACTTACAAACTAAATCAGCAATAACAAGCACTAAACACAAATCAATAATAAATGCTAAAATTCTTTTTAAACTTGTATCCATAATTAATCCTTATTATTTGCAAATATTTCTAATAAATGTAAGAAAATATTAATAAAATCTAAATATAATTCTAAAGCTCCATAAATTGCCAAATTATCTTCAGGTAATCCTGAACTTTCTAAAGACTTTATCTTTTGAACATCATATGCAGTAATACCAATAAATAGTAACAAACATATTACACTTAAAAATAAAGTTAAAGTATCATTACCAATAAAAATATTAAAAATTGACACAATTATTACACCAAGAAGTGCCATAAGTAAGTAAAATCCTATTTTAGATAAATCAGCATTTGTAGTATAACCAATTAATGCCATTATTCCAAATACAACAGCAGCTATTAAAAATACATACATAATACTAGATAAATTGTAAACAACAAAAATACTTGAAAATGTTAATCCACTTACAAAAGCATATAAAATAAAACTAATCTTTGCTCCGGTTGGACTCATTTTAAATACTCTAGCTGATAAGAAAATTACTAAAAATAATTCAGCAATAATACATACCCAGTAAAAACTTCCACCAAATATATTGGCAAGCATTCTTTCATTTGTTGCAACACCAAAACCAGTAACAAATGTTGTCAAAAGACCAATACACATCCATATAAATGATTTACTAATTAACTTATTATCTTCCATTTTTATCCCTCCTTTTATACATTAAATCGAAAATAACAAATATCTCCATCTTTTAATTCATATTCTTTACCTTCAATACGAAGCTTACCAGCGTCTTTAACTGCTTTTTCACTACCTAAACTTTCTAAATCATCAAAAGTCATAACTTCAGCTCTAATGAATCCCCTTTCAATATCGCTGTGAATTAGTCCCGCACATTCCGGTGCCTTCATACCTTGTCTAAAAGTCCAAGCTCTAACTTCATCACTACCAGCAGTAAAGAATGTTGCTAAACCTAATAAATTATATGTAGCAAATATTAATTTATCTAATCCACTAGATTTAATTCCTATTTCTTGTAAAAATAAATCTCTTTCTTCATTTTCTAAACCCGCTAAATCAGCTTCTAACTTAGAACACATTACAATTACACCAGATCCTTCAGCTTCTGCATAATTCTTAACTTGTAAAGAATATTCATTATCACCTACTGCTACATCATCTTCATTAACATTAGCAACATATATAATTGGTTTAATTGTTAAGAAACTGAAATTTTTTAATATTTTTTTCTCATCTTTATCGAATCCAATTCTTCTTAAAGGAGTATTTGCTTCTAAAGCAGTTTTACATCTTTTTAAAACATTTACCTCTGCTAATGCTTCTTTATCTTTCGTAGTAACTGCCTTCTTTTTTATTTTTTCAATTCTATTATTTATTACATCTAAATCCGCAAGTACCAACTCAATATTAATTACTTCAATATCACTAATTGGATCAACTTTACCTGTTACATGAGTAACATTCGGATCACTAAAACATCTAACTACTTCAACAATTGCATCGCATTCTCTAATGTGTGATAAAAACTTATTACCAAGACCTTCTCCTTTAGATGCTCCTGCAACTAAACCTGCTATATCAGTAAATTCAAATGTTGTTGGCACAACACTCTTAGGATTATACATATTTTTTAAAAATTCTACCCGCATGTCAGGAACAAACACCATTCCTACATTAGGTTCTATTGTTGCAAATGGATAATTTGCAGCTAATATATTTTGTTTAGTAATAGCATTAAATAATGTTGATTTACCAACATTAGGTAATCCTACTATTCCAGCTTTTAAACTCATAAAATAACCTCCCTAAAGTCCAACACCTGCACCTATTCCAAGTGGAAACTTAATAATATACCAAATAACAATAAATGCTAAATATACAACTGCTGTAATAATTGCATATGGCAATTGATATTTAATAGCTTCACCAATAGTAATAGGTTTATTACTTTGATTATAATTTTCTAAATACGCTAAATAAATTATAAAATATGCAAACACTGGAGTAAGTCCTAAAGCAACAGAACTTCCTAATCTAAAAGTAAGTTGACTAAATAATGGATTAATACCAACATTCATAAGTCTAGGAACTACTCCTGATACAATATTATAACTAAATAATATATTAGGTTGGAATAATGACATAATAATTGCAAATACAAACAGCATAATTACAAGAGGCAATCCGGCAAATCCACTATTTTGCATTACATTTGTTAAAGCTCCAACCAATACATTACCTATATTTGATTGTTTAAATATATTAATAAATGCACTAGCAGCAAATATCATAACTAATACTTTACCAATTCCATTTAATGAATAACCTAAAGCATCAATAAATTCTTTATTATTCTTTATAGTTTTAGCACCAATTCCATAAAACAATCCAAGTATTACAAAAAATACTGCTACTACAAAGACAAAACCATTACTAAAAAATGAATTATAACTAAATAACTTATCTATATATAAACTTTGACTATAATCTAGTAGTGCTCCAGAAAAAGGAAGACCAGGTATAATGTTATATATAAATATAAGTAAATATATTAATCCAGCTCCTAAAGAAAATAATAATCCTTTCATTTGTTTTCTAGTAAGTACTAATTCATCTTCTACATTTTCTTCTTCTAAGAATTCATACTTAGGTAACCTCTTAGCTATATAGTTTTCAGTTATATTTGTTAAAACAAAACTCATTATAATTATAAGAATTAACATAACTATTATATAAGACCAACTTGATACACTAAATGTTTGATCAATTAAGTGAGCATTTGTCAAAGTCATATTTAACATACTTGAATCATTACTTGTTAAAAATAAACTAAGAGCATTTCCACAAGTTAAACTAGCAAATGATGCAATAATTCCAATCAATGGATTTCTCTTTCCATAAAGGAATAATAATGCTCCAAGGGGTACCATAATAATATATGATAAATCACCAATTAAACTTGCTATAATACATATAAATATTAATGCAAATGTAACAGTATTTTTCTTAGCTTTTTTAGTCATTAGTGTAATAATAGTTTTTAAAAACCCACTTTTAACCATTATACCAATACCAAGTAAAATAATAATTAAATTACTTAAAACTGCAAAATTAGCAAAGTTACTAACTGTGGTAGTAAAAATATATTTTAATCCACTTAAGCTAAATAATGATTTAACAGCTTCTGTAGTAACTTGAAAATCACCAGTAATAGTAGATATCTTATTAAATGTTGATTGAACATTAAAAAATCTAAGTACTCCACTTGCTATAATTGTAATAAAGCTTAAAACAAGAAGCATCATCACCGGATGTAATCCAATTTTTTCTTTAGTTCGAAGTTTTTTCATTCACTATCACCTTTTTTAATTTTTTCATAAATTCTAATCTATCCATCATGATTTCTCTACCACAATTTTTACATTTAATTTTGATATCAGCACCATTTCTAGTTATTACCCATAAATTAGTGCCACATGCATGTTGTTTTTTCATTATTACATCATCATTTAAATTAAAATCTTTATTCATCTATTCTTCCTCAACTTTTACATTCATTTTAGATAGTATTTCTTCTAGCTCATTAACCCCATCAAAATATATTTCAATTTTCTTTTTACTAACTCTAACCTTAGTATCTAAATTATCCATTATTATATTTTCATACATACGATATTTATGATCATATCCACCATTTTTATTCTTAACAACTTCAATTTCTTTCTTATCATCTTGAGTTATTTTTTCAAGTTCCCTCACTGATAATTCATCAGTTATCACTTGCTTAGCAAGTCTTACAACCTTTTCTTCATCATCAATTTTACTAAGTACTCTAGCATGAGACATGCTTAATGTTCTTTTTTCAACCATTTTTTTAACATCTTCAGGTAACTTCAAAAGACCAAGAATATTTGTTACATAAGTTCTACTTTTACCAAACTTATTTGCAAACTCATCTTGTGTATAACCCCTTAATTTAATGATATTACTAATACTTACAGCTTCATCAATTGGATTTAAATCTTCTCTTTGAATATTTTCAATCAAAGCAATTTCCATCATTTGTTGATCATCAAAATCTTTAATAATCGCAGGTATAACTTTTAAACCAGCAATTTTAGCAGCTTTTGTTCTTCTTTCCCCAGCTATAAGTTCATAACCTTTAATACTTTTCTTAACAATTACTGGTTGAACTACACCATATTCTTCGATTGATTTAGCTAGTTCATTTAAAGTTTCAGTATCAAAAGTTCTTCTTGGTTGATAAGGATTACTCCTTATTTCATCAATATTAATTTCTGTTACATCTTTTTTATTTTCTTCAACAACGGTATCTTCAAAATTTTCAAAGTCAATTACATTGTTAGAAAATAATTGTTCAAGTCCTTTACCTAACGCTTTTTTCTTAGTTTCCATCTCTACTAACCACTTCCTTTGCTAAATTAGCATAAGCTTCCGTAGCTCTACTTAAAGGATCATATTCATTTATTGGTTTACCATGGCTCGGAGCCTCTACTAATCTTACTAATCTAGGTATTATTGTATTAAATACTTTATCTTTAAAGTATTTTCTTATTTCTTCAATTACTTCAAGACCGATATTTGTTCTTCCATCAAGCATTGTTAAAAGTACTCCTTCAATTCTAAGATTTGGATTCATACTTCCTTGAACCATTATAATACTATTCAAAAGTTGTGTAATACCTTCTAATGCAAAGAATTCACATTGAACAGGAATTATTACACTATCACTAGCAACTAACGCATTCATAGTTCCAAGACCTAAAGAAGGTTGACAATCAATTATTATGTAATCATAATTATCTTTAATTTCATCTAATTTTAATTTTAATTGCATATTTTGACTAAATTCTTTATCTTCAAGCATTCTTTTAACAAATTCTACATCAACACCAGCTAAATTAATAGTGGATGGAATTATACTAAGATTATGAAATTTAGTTTTCTTTATTGCCTTTTTAACTTCACATTTACCAGTAATTAATTCATATACATCATTTTTAAAATCATTAGAGGTCAAACCTAACCCAGTTGTTGCATTACTTTGAGGATCCATATCTATTAATAATACACGTTTACCCATTTTACCTAATGCAGCAGACAAATTTATACTAGTGGTAGTCTTTCCAACTCCACCCTTTTGATTAACAAGTGATATAATTTTAGCCATAACAAGCACTTCCATTCTATACAACTTACGTACTACTTTATTTTATCAAATTATTAATTACTTGTCTATGATTTTAGAACAAAATTATAAAAAGAAAGTATATCAACTATACTTTCTTATCACATCCCGCGTGGGGCGGAAACTCTCGCCAGCCACGCTAAACCAAAGGTTCTCACATCCCTATAATATACGGATTATCTAAAGTTCCTTCTCCATCTATTTTGTACACAGAAGCATCTAGATACAAGACTGGACGGCCGACAATCCCATAGTTCGCGTTGTAGTAGCTTGCATTGCCGTTGCTGGTCAGATAGAACACACGGTCGCTGCCCGAAGAAATAGGCGTAATTGTCCATTCATATCCTTTTCCATATAACCAACTTTGTCCTGCACATGTGCTTCTACCATAAGAGCCTAGATTTGTTGTTCTTGCACAACTACTTGATAATACACTATAGCCATAATCACTTGGATACATTAGCCCTATATATCCTGTTGTACTTGTTGGCCATCCACTATATACTGTTGTTCCCCTTTCATACCCATAGAATCTTTCAGCTGTTGCACTAGCACTTGAATATCCACCTAGATACCATGTTACTTCTGCTATCATTCCTCTATAACCAGCTTGTATTCCCTTTTTTGTATAATCACAATTAGCTGTTGCGGTTGTTCCATTTCCATAGCAATATCCAGAATTTGTTCCATCTTGGGCATTATAGTAAGCACCATTAAGTAATTTATTTAAACTAGCTGCTGTCCAATCATTCGTTCTTGACTTATGCCATGCAAGTCCATCCAATACATCAGCACGTATAATTTTTACTAAGCTCTTACTTTCTGTTGTGTTATCTGATTTAAATACTTCTGTATCAAATACTCCAATTATTCTCCAGTACTCATTATTAAACCATACATAGTTATTTGGATTTTTTCCTTCGTATCGGTAGCCTTTTTCATTTACTACTTGCCCTGTTCCTTGTGTTGTTTCTTTGAGTCCTATTATATAATCATTTAAATATGTTTTTGTAATTGTTTCAAATTTTATATCACACGATACATTACCAGTTATATTTTCTATTGCTAACTTCCAATCATCATATAGCCATTTCCCATCTGCACCTTCACATGATACATTTGCTTCATATAATCCTTTAGAGGGAAAAGAGGTTATACTTTTTCCATCTAAAGATAAAGCATATAATATTCCATCTTTTTTAAATGTATGTTTATTATTAGTATTATTATTTAAAATAATTACACTAATAAATAATATTATTAATATAATTCCTATACTTACTATTCTAATTCTCTTTTGCATAAGACCTCCAACAATTCTATTAATTTTACTTTTAAATATAATTCTTTATATTTATTATTTTTATAACAATTTATTTCTTCTATTTCTAAATTATTTAGATAAATTGTATTTACTTCTTTAATACCAAAATATTTTACTATTTTAGCATCTTCTTCAAAAGAAATATAACTGTTATTTTTATCTTTTATTAAAATTACATAATCTTTATATAATTTTTTAATTATTAAATATCTTTCTTTCATAAATCAAATTTAATAACAGACCCATAGGAAAGGTCCTTAGACTTTTCCGTATCTATTTTCTATTTAAGGATTTTATCCTTTGGATAATTCATGTTCTTTATGCCCTTTTACATTCCTTAGAATAATAAACATTTAACATAATGAGCTCAGAAGCCGCCATTCCCATTGTTCGCGTTGTTGTTTGCATTGAGGTTGCCGTTGTTGTTAAGATTAAACACATTGTTGCTGTTCGAAGAATTAGGCGTCTTTTTTACTTAAGAATTACCCATTATATCTGTCAATAAAGTGTTTTACTTTATCTTTATTAACAAATATTTAATTATTTTTAAAGCATTCAATACTTGAAAAGTATTGATTAAACTTTATTAAATTATTTTTATATAAATAATTTGCTCTTTTTATACCTTTTCTAATATTCTTTTTAGTGTTTATATTTAGTTTTACAATTGTTTTATTGTTTTTAACTCTAATTGTATAACCTAGGAATGATATTCCTTGATTACAATTACTAATAATTGCTTTCTTACTATTTAATTTTAATCTATATCCATTATTAATTATATTTTCAATCAATTCTAAAGAATATTTAAGATATTCTTTAGAATTATGAATTAAAATGTAACCATCCATGTAATTAATAAATTTAATATGTAGATTATTAGTTATATAATGTTGAAGTTTGCTTAAATATAATATAGCCAAGAATTGACTAGATAAATTACCTATAGCTAAGCCTTTGCCATATTCATATTTTGGTAACTCAACATTATATTTATTTTCTAAATATTTTATCTTTTGATTTATGTGCTCTTTATTAGTACTTTCAAGTATTATCTTAAAAAGATTTAATTCATCAGGGTTTAACAATAGAAATAATTACTTCATGGTCTAAACTATAAAAATATTTACTTATATCAATTTTCAAAAAATAGAATTTATTATATTTTTTGAAAATTTCAATATCTTTTTTTAATAATTTTATTGCATAACTTGTTCCCATACCTTTTCTAGTAGCACAATTTCGATTTCCTAAATATTTTTCTAACTTTGGCATCAGTATATATCTAGTTATATAATGATTTATTATTTTATCATAAATTCCTTGTGCCATTATAACTCTTATCTTAGGTTCAAATGCTAAAAATATATTGATTTCCACTAAATCGGTTGCAAGTTTATATAAGTTTTTCTCACTTATATATTTTTTTAATAACAATCTTTCTAACATAAAATCAAGTAAAGCAATATTAGCTTTGATACTAGTTCTGTATGAACTTACAGAACTAGTATCATATGAGCATAACAGAATATCTTTTAGCACATCAAGTGATACATTTTTAATTCTATCTTTAAAAAAAATATCTTTCTTGGTATATTTTCTAATGAATTGTCTAAATTCATTAGAAATATTTTATATTTTTAAAGTATTTTAAAATCATTATTATTTATTCTAAACATTGCTCAATTTTCTCCATGATTTTTTTAGCTTTTTCATTATCTAATAATTTAATTTTTTCTATTAAAGTATCAATTCTCTCTTTTATATCAATTTTTTTGCAAAGCTATCAATTTATATTTAGAATATTGATTTATTTTGCTATAATCTTTTACATGTGAATTTTTTCCTCGATATATAACTTGATAAGATATTTTTAAATCATTTAGTTTATCAGTTATTTTTACTAATGAACTATCTGGAAAACCACATTTGTATGTTTTTCCTGCTTGTATTATTTTATAATCAAAAAGATAATTAAATATAAAAGCATCATAACCATAAACTTCAAAAAACTTACCACTTGACTGATTAATGATTACATATTTCGGGGTTCTGCCGCCTCCCATGATGAAAACAACTATTTAAACATATATTTTCACATTCCTTTCTTATAATTTTCGCGGCGTAGGGCGAAAGCTCCCGCAAGACACTCTAAACCAAAAGTTTTCACATCCCTATTATATATGGCTTATCCAATGTTCCTTCTCCGCCTATTTTGTATACAGAAGCGTCTAGATACAAGACTGGACGGGCACCAATCCCATTGTTCGTGCTGCTGTAGCTTGGATAGCCGTAGCTGTCCACATAGAACACATGGCTGCTGTTCGAAGAACGAGGCGTAATTGTCCAGTCATCTCCTTTTCCATACAGCCAACTTTGTCCTGCACATGTGCCACTATTATAAGAACTTAAATTCGTTGTTCTTGCACAACTACTTGATAACACACTATATCCATAATCACTTGGATACATTAGTCCTATATATCCTGTTGTACTTGTTGGTCTTCCACTATATACTGTTGTTCCTCTTTCATATCCATAGAAAGCTTCAGCTGTTGCTCTAGCATCTGAGTATCCGCCTAGATACCATGTTACTTCTGCTATCATACTTCTATATCCAGACTGTATTCCTTTTTTAGTATAATCACAATTAGCTGTTACTGTTGTACTATATCCATAGCAATAGCCGGAACTTGTTCCATCTTGAACATTATAGTAAGCACCATTAAGTAGTTTGTTCAAACTTGCTGCTGTCCAATCATTGGTATCTGATTTATGCCATGCAAGTCCATCCAATACATCAGCACGTATTATTTTTACCAAGTTTTTTCCACTTTGACCATGAGAGCTACTGTCAAATACTCCAATTATTCTCCAATATTCATTATTAAACCACACATAGTTATTTGGATTTTTTCCTTCATATCGATAGCCTTTTTCATTTACTACTTTTCCTGTTCCTTGTGTTGTTCCTGATAAACCTTTAATATATGTTGCTAAATTTACTTTTGAAGTACTATCGTTATAGTTCAATGTACATGATGTATAACCTCCATTTATCTGTAATATTTCCACTCTATTATATTGTTGATTATATATTGCTGTACTATTAGAACAATTTAATGAACCAAGTTTACCATAAGTTATTGGTGTATTAGTTGCAGTAATTGTCACATCTGGTGGTTGTACATCAAAATATACATAGCATTTATCACTTACTCTTGTATTTAATACTACCGACTTTGTTTCATCATTCCATAAAAGTGTTCCACCATTTTCACATTTAGAAAGTTCTGAATTAAATAAATATCCTTCTTTAGGCCATTCTGAACTATTTGATAATACATAATCACCAGAACCTCTTTTTGTTTCAAGCATCATACTAATACTTGTGCCTGTTTTTATTTGTTTATTTTCTTCTACATAAACTAGTTTTTTATATTGATAACCATATAAAATAAAAACGAATAAAAGCAAAATTAATGAAAATAAGCTAAAAATAAGTTTTTTCTTCTTATTCATAGTTGTTTTTACTCCTTTCCTATGTTAACATTATAGCACAAATACCACTGCTTGACCATAAAAATTATTATTCAATATAACCAATACCCATAGAGGTACAGTCTTTTTTCTATTCACCTTTGATTTTATAATTATCCTATAATAAAACACAACTCTAAGTTTATATAAAATTTCATACAAATAAACTCTTTAAAAACAAAAAAGTTGTTAGAAACATTTCTAACAACTTTTAATATAGAGATATTAATTATCTATTGTTTTCCATTCAGTATTACCACACTTAGTACAAATTCTAGGTGCTAATATTTTTTTACCTTTAGGAAGTTCCATATCTGTATCTATTTTACTACATAATAAACCAGATTCTGGATCAATGTATGCTACACCAAACTTAGCATCTTCACAACAATTACATTCTTTATCTTTCATTTCAATACCTCCAGTAATATTATGGATAAGTATTAAAATAATATACATAAATTATCATGCTTAAGAGTTTGTAATATACAATTTTGGCGAAAAGCGGACCCACTTTTACAATTCAATTAATAAAATTAACAATCATTCCGTCACTTTTTGGCATTTCATTCCGTCATTTTTTGGCATTTCATTCCGTCATTTTTTGGCATTTCATTCCGTCATTTTTTGGCATTTCATTCCGTCACTTTTTGATATTTCGTTCCGTCACTTTTTGAAAATTACCCTAAAGTTTTGCGGTTACAATCGCAAAACTTCTATTTTTCCAAAGTTTTGCGGATACAACCGCAAAACTTTTGCCTTTACCTAAACAAAAAAACAACTAATCATGTAGACTAATTGTTTTAAATAAATTAAACTAATTCTAATTTAACTTCTAGAGCATCGTCACCACGACGTTCTTTAAGTTTAATTATTCTAGTATATCCACCATTTCTAGTTTCATAAGTTTTAGCTAATTCATTGAATACTTTAGATACAACTTCATTATCATTATGTAAGAAAGCTAAAGCTTTTCTACGAGCAACAAGTGAACCATCTTTACCATAAGTAATCATTCTATCAACGAATTTTCTTACTTCTTTAGCTCTAGCTTCAGTAGTAACAACATATCCATTCATAATCACATCTTTAGTAAGTCCAGCTAAAATACTTCTTCTAATTCTAGTTTCTCTTCCTAATTTTCTATATTTCATATTCTACTCCTTAAATGATAGTCCTAATTCTTCAACTTTATCAAGAACTTCTTTTAATGATTTCTTTCCTAAGTTTCTGATCTTAGTAACTTCTATTTCTTTTTTATTAACTAAATCTTGAACGGTATGAATACCAGCTCTCTTTAAGCAATTATAAGCTCTAACAGAGAATTCAACTTCTTCAATTGGTGTTTCAAGAGTTTTAGTCATAGTATCAATTTTCTTTTCTTGCATTATATTAGCAATATTACTAATTGAATTTAAATCTGCGATAATATTGAAATGTTCAATTAATATCTTAGCTCCAAGTGCCATAGCTTCTTCTGGAGTCATAGATCCATCTGTAGTTATTTCCATATCTAACTTATCATAAGATTCATCTTGTCCAACACGAGTATCAAGTACTTCATACTTAACAACTTCAATTGGTGAATAATTTGAATCTATTGCAATAACACCAGCAATATTTTGTTCTAAATTAGCTTTATTTTCAGCAGCAGGAGTAAATCCTCTACCATTATTAACATTCATTTCAATACTAATTTTTCCACCTTTAACTAAGTTACATATAACTAGTTCAGGATTCATAATTTCTATATCAGCATCTTTATCAATATCACCTGCAGTAACAGGTCCTTCAACTGATTTAGTTAATCTTATTGTTTTAGGTTCATTTGTATGATTCTTAACAACTAAGTTCTTAATATTAAGTACGATAGTTGTAACATCTTCTACAACACCTTCAATTTTTTGAAATTCATGAAGTACACCATCAATTTTGATTGATGTAACAGCACTACCTGGTAAACTTGAAAGAAGTACTCTTCTCATTGCATTACCTATTGTAGTACCAAATCCTCTTTCTAATGGTTCAATTTCAAATTTAGCAAAATGATTGCTTTCTTGATATTCAGTAATTTTATAGTCTGGTTTTTCAAATTTTATCATAACAGAGTTCCTTTCTTATTAGTTTCTTGGTCTCTTTGGTGGACGACATCCATTGTGTGGAATTGGTGTTTCATCAGTAATACTAGTAATTTCTAATCCTGCAGTTTGAAGTGATCTAATTGCATTTTCTCTACCAGGTCCAAGACCTTTTACAAATACATCAACTTTTTTAACACCAGCATCTACTGCAGCTTGAGCAGCAGCTTCACTTGTAAGTCCTGCAGCAAAAGGAGTTTTCTTTTTACTTCCTTTATAACCAATTCTACCAGCTGATGACCAACTAATAGCATTTCCATCTTTATCACTTATAGTAACGATTGTATTATTATAAGTTGAATGAATATGAGCAACAGCTTCAGGTATATTCTTTTTTACTTTTCTTTTTCTTCTATTATATGCCATAAATTAACACCCTACTTTCCTACTTTTTTCTTATTAGCTACAACTTTACCTCTACCTTTACGAGTCTTAGCATTTCTACTAGTTCTTTGTCCTCTTACAGGTAGACCTTTTTTGTGTCTAATACCTTCATAACAATTAATTTCCATTTTGTTTTTGATACTCATTTGAACGTCACGTCTTAAGTCACCTTCAACAGTATACTTATCGATTTCTTTACGAAGTTTTGCAATTTCTTCTTCAGTTAAATCTTTAATTTTTTTAGTTGCATCAACATTTGCATCTTCACAAATAGTTTTAGCTAAATTTCTACCAATACCATAAATTGCAGTAAGTCCAATACAAGTATGTTTTTCACCTGGTAATTCAATATTTTTAATTCTTGCCATATTTCCTCCTTAACCTTGTACTTGTTTATGTTTAGGATTTTCACAAATAACCCTAATTTTACCTTTTCTTCTTATTATTTTACATTTTTTACAAATCTTTTTTACTGATGGTCTAACTTTCATAATTAACTCTCCTTATCTATTATTCCATTTTATAATCCCACGTGTTAAATCATATGGTGAAAGTTCCACTGTAACTTTATCACCTGGTAAGATACGAATCATATTCATACGCATTTTACCAGAAACGTAGGCTTTTACAGTGTGTCCGTTACTAAGTAGAACTAAGTAATCACTACCCTTAAGTACTTCAGTAACTTTTCCTTCAACTTCAATTTTGTCTTTTTTTCCCATAAATTAATCTCCTGTTAATATTTCATATCCTGTATCTGTTACAAGGACTGTATTTTCATAATGACTTGATGGCTTACCATCAAGAGTCTTAACTGTCCAATCATCATCACATAAGTAAACATCTTTATCCCCCATATTTAACATTGGTTCAATTGCTATAGTCATTCCTTTTTTTAATCTGATATTACTACCATCATCAAAATTAGGTACATCTGGATCTTCATGCATTAAAAGTCCAATGCCATGACCCACTAACTCTTCAACAACTGATAAACCATGTTCATGAGCATAATCTTCAATTGCTCTACTTATTTCTTTAATTCTAACTCCAGGTCTAACTTTACTAACACCCGCATAAAATGCACCTTCAGTGTCTTTTACAAGCTTTCTTACATCACTACTAACGTTACCAACCATATAGGTTCTAGTAGCATCAGCATGATAACCTTTATAACTTAGAACTAAATCGATTGAAACAATATCTCCATCCTTAATTTTTCTTTTACCAGGTATACCATGAACTACTTCATCATTTATTGATATACACGCAGTATTCGGATACCCTTCAAAACCTAAACAAGATGGAACACAATCTATTTTAATAATATAATCATGTATTAACTTATCAAGATACTCTGTGGTAACACCTGTTTTTATATACTTTTCTATATAAGAAAATGTATCATGTAACCTTTTACCAGCTTCTCTCATAAGTTCTATTTCTCTATCACTCTTTATACTAATCATTTTATAACATCCACGATATCTTTAAATATATCTTCTACATTTCTATTAACATCTATTTTTCTTAATTTGCCTTTATTATCATAATATTCAATTAATGGTTTAGTATTTTCTACAAATGAATTATATCTAATTTTAAATGATTCTAAATTATCATCATTTCTTTTAATAAGTTCACTTCCACAAACATCACATATACCATCAACTTTTGGTTTTAAATTAGCTACATTCAAGTTATAAGATTTACCACATTTACAAGTAAGTCTATAAACTATTCTATTCGTAGCTTCTTCTTCACTTAAGTCAAGATAAACAACTACATAATCATCATCTAACATATTATCTAAAGACTTAGCTTGATTAAGAGTTCGAGGAAAACCATCTAATATAAATGGCTTTCCACTTTCACTAGAAAGTTTATTCTTTATTAAATCAATCATAATATCATCACTAACTAGTTCTCCACGATCAATAATATTTTTAACTTTTAACCCAAGTGTGCTTCCAGATGCTATTGCTTCTCTTAACATATCACCTGTTGATAAATGATTATAATTGTATTTATCTTTTAACATTGTACTTTGAGTTCCTTTTCCCGCTGCGGGAGGAGCTATAAATATTATATTCTTCATATTATCTTAATCTCTTTCTTTTAGCAGTATAACTTCTGCTTATTAAACTACTTTCCATTTGTTTATAAGTTTCAATAGCAACACCTACAACAATAAGCATTCCTGTTCCCCCAATAGTTACTTGACTAGGCAAGCTAAATATTTGTGAGAACAATACTGGAATAGCAGCAAGTATTACTAAGAATACACTACCTACTAATGTAAGTTTACCCATTGAATTACTTATATATTTACTAGTGTCTTCACCAGGTCTAATACCAGGTATATAGCCACCTCTTTCATTTAAGTTCTTACTCATTTCATCAGGGTTCATAACTAAGAATGTATAGAAGTAACCAAAGAATAATATTAATATAATATATAATATAAATCCAGTTGGACTTGTATAAACTATATATTTATTAACAAAATCAATAGCACCTTGATTCTTAGTAAGTGCAACTATTGTTGATGGAATAGTTGTTAAAATTGATGCAAATATTACAGGCATAACTCCAGCAGAGTTAAGCTTAATTGGTAAGAAACTACTTTGAGCTCCATATGCACTTGTTGATTTATTTGCATATTGAATTGGTATTTTTCTCTCAGCAAGTTGTATCCATATAATACCAACTATAATTAGTAAGTATACAAGGATAAATAGTATAAAGAAGAAAATACCTAATGCTGCTTCATATGTACCACTTGTTATAAATCCATAATATGCACCAGAAAATACACTAGGCATACTAAGTATTATACCTGCCATAATCAACATTGATTGACCATTACCAATACCTTTATTAGTAATTTGGTCTCCCATCCATAAACAGAATGCAGTACCAGCAGTCATAACCAATGCTGTCTTAAGCTGAGTAAATAAATCAGCACCATTCATATAGAATATACATAGTACATAAGCTTGAACAAATCCAATTATGATACCCATATATCTATTAATTTTATTAATTTTTTGTCTTCCAGTATACCCTTGATCTTTCAAGTCCTTAAAATAAGGAATAATATCCATTTGTAATAATTGAGTAATAATAGATGCTGTAATATAAGGAGAAACTCCTAAAGCAAATATAGAAAAGCTTCTAAGTCCACCACCACTCATAATATTAAATATTTCTAAGAATCCTAAGTCTTCATATATTTGTGAAGCCCAAGGAATGGTTACGGAAGATCCTAAAGCGAATAAACCTAAACAAAATAATGTTAGATAAATTCGCTTTCTTAAATCTTTGTTAGCTTTGTTAAAAATTTGTGAAAAGCCACGAAACATCTAAATCACCTCAGCTTTGCCACCAATATTTTCAATTTTTGTAACAGCTTTAGTTGAGAATCTATTAGCTTTAACAGTTAACTTTTTAGTAAGTTCGCCACTTCCTAATACTTTAACACCACTAAGTTGTTTTTTAATAATTTTTCTTTCTTTTAAAACTTCTGGAGTAACAACATCACCATCATTAAAGAATTTTTCTAAATCACTTAAATTAATAACTGCATATTTAGTTTCAAAATTCTTATTGTTGAATCCTCTAATAGGAATTCTTCTATAAAGTGGAGTTTGTCCACCTTGGAACCAAGCTTTAATTGATGCTCCACTTCTTGATTTTTGACCATTTTCTCCACGAGTAGATGTTTTACCCATTCCAGATCCTGGACCTCTACCTACTCT
>CAKOKR010000008.1 GCA_934095965.1 uncultured Bacilli bacterium | reverse complement strand
CTAAATAAACTAAATTTGATTCCAATAAGTTATGTTTCACGTGAAACATTGTTAATAGTTTGTTATTTTAAATTAATAAATAATCTAAATAAACTAAAATTGATATTAAAAAACTATGTTTCACGTGAAACATTGTTAATAGTTTGTTATTTTAAATTAATGAATAATCTAAATAAACTAGAATTGATTTCAAAAAGCTATGTTTCACGTGAAACATTGTTGGTAGTTTGTTGATATATATATTGGTGGAAAGTGTAATGTTTCACGTGAAACGTTACACGTACATAAGATTGTGTTTTGCGACATAAATCTTTCTATAAATCTATTCAATAATAACAAAAAATATTTTCCGGGAAATATTTAGTTAACATAATAATTACAAAAAAATATAGAAAAATAAAGGAATTATTTCCCGGGAAATAATTGGTTAACATAATAATATTTTGAGTATTTAAAGTTTTATAAAAAATATTTATATTTAAAATTTGGCTAAGATATGCCTAAAAATAATATTTTGTTTTGAATAAAAATTAAGTTATCAACACAATTATTTTTTCAGTGTCAGGATTAAATTACAAATAATTTGTAATATTTCTATTGACTTATGAAGAGTAATTTGTTAATATTTAATCGTGCAACAAATATGCTGTAACCTGGTCAGGATTGGAAAATAGCAGCCACATCAGCCTCTGTTTGTGTGCACATTTTTTTTGGAGGAATAATGGAATCTAAATACTTAACAACATTATTTGAATTGTGTGATAAATCATTAGAATCTGAAGATATACCAATTGGTGCTATTATTATAAATAACGATAGTATAATTGGATCTGGTTATAATACAAGGGAAAAAGATGAAAATGTTTTAGGTCATGCAGAAATTAATGCTATACTTGAAGCACAAGAGACGATTGGTAATTGGAACTTATCTGGTTCTGTTATGTATGTAACTTTAAAACCATGTAGTATGTGTTGTGAAATTATAAGACAATCAAGGATTAGTGAAGTATATTATCTACTGGATAAACCAGAGACTAAGAAAGAATATTATAAAACTGTTTTTAGTAAAATTAATGATGAAAATAATACATTAGAATATGAGATGAAACTTAGTGATTTTTTTAAAAAGCTAAGGAACAAAAAATAGATAAAAAGAACACAGAATTGGAATGTGTTTTTTTGTTATGATTTTGTTAAAAAATTTAACTTTAAGTCGTGACTTTTGAATTAAAATTTGATACACTATTTGTAGGAGGTTTTTTACATGAATTATAAAGTATTATATAGAAAATATAGACCAGATAGTTTTGATAGTTTAATAGGACAAAAACATATTGTAGAAATACTTAAGAATTCTATTAAAGAAAATAGATTAGCACATGCATATTTATTTTCTGGACCTAGAGGTACTGGAAAAACATCAACTGCTAGAATTTTAGCAAAAGCTATTAATTGTCGTAATAATAAATCTGGAGTTGCTTGTGGTGAATGTGATAGTTGCCTAACATTTAATGGAAATCCAGATATTATTGAAATAGATGCTGCATCAAATAATGGTGTTGATGAAATTAGAGAACTAATAAATAATGTTAAAATTATGCCAACATCTTTAAAATATAAAGTATATATTATAGATGAAGTTCATATGCTTAGTGCAAGTGCGTTTAATGCTTTATTATTAACACTAGAAGAACCACCTGAACATGTAGTATTCATACTTGCAACTACAAATTTGGAAAGTGTTCCAATTACAATTGTTTCAAGATGTCAAAGATTTGAATTTCATAGAATAACTGAAGATGATATTGTAGATAGATTAAAATATGTATGTGATTCTGAAGGTATAAAATATGAAGAAGATGGACTTAGAGAAATAGCGATACTTGCTGATGGTGGACTTAGGGATGCTTTAAGTATACTTGATCAATTATCTAAGAATGAAGAAGTTATTACAAATAGTTTGGTATCTAATGAAATAGGTAGTATTTCTAATAAAAAAATTGATGATTTAATTGAATTTTTAGATCATAATGATATAGATAATATTGAAACTATTTTTAATGAAGTTGAAGGTACTAGTTTAAATTATAAAGTGTTTATAAAGAAGATGATTGCTTCATTAAGTAATGTTGGAGTTAAAATACTTAAAAATCCAGATGATTACAGGCTATCATATGATGATGTTAAGAATTTAGTTATGGAATTAAATGATGTAATTATGAAAATTAATGTAAGTATAAATCCTTATTTACTTATAAAAATGATTGTATTAAAATATGTTGAAGTAGCTAAAAAAAGAGTTGTTCCAAGCGTAGAAAAAAAAGAAATTATAGAGTCTGTTGAACCAAGGTTGAAACAGGAAAAAACTGAAGTAAATTTTGTAAAAAAAATCGAAGAAAATACAACTAATATTGATATTAGAATTAATAATTGTTTTGTTAATGCATCGAAGAACTATTTAACTATGTTAAAAGACTTATGGGGTGATTTTGTTAATAATATTGAAGATGCTTTAGTTAAAGGTCTTGTATCAGATACATTAGTAGTAACAGCATCAGATACATATGCAATCATTGAAGTAACAATACCTCATAAAGATAGAGAAATAAATAATAAATTAAATGATATTGAAGAGTTATTTAATAAATTTAATAATACTAATTATAAATTAGTCTTTATTGATAATGATAAATGGAATAAAGAAAAAAGTACATATATAACTAATATTAAAAGTGGTTATAAATATACTTATAAAGATGAAGTTAAATTGGAAAATAAAGAAGAAATTAATATGTCTGAATTAAAGGATGTATTTGATATAGATAAAATAGAAATTGAATAAAGAGAAAGAAGGAATAAAATTATGAATATGCAACAAATTATGCAACAAGCACAAAGAATGCAAAGGGATATTACAAAGAAGAAGAATGAAATTGATTCAATGAGTTTTACTGGAAAATCTGAATGGGTTGAGATAGTATTTAATGGAAAAAGAGAAATTCAATCTTTTAAAGTAATAAAAAGTGGTGTAATTGATGAAGAAGATAAAGAAATGTTAGAAGATATGATTATGCTTGCTATAAAAGATGCTTTTTCTAAAATAGATAGAGAAACTGAAAATAAATTAGGTCAATATTCATCAATGAGTGGGTTGTTCTAAAATGATTTATCCTGAGTCATTAGAAAGACTTATTAATTATTATAAAAAATTACCGGGAATCGGAGAAAAAAACGCTGAAAGATTAGCACTTGCAACATTAAATTTTAAAGAAGATGATATAGATAAATTTGCAAGTGCTATAAAAGATATTAAAAAAATACATAAGTGTAGTATTTGTGGACATCTAACTGAATATGATATATGCAATATATGCTGTGATGAATCTAGAAATAAAAATGTAATTTGTGTTATTGAAGATTATAAAAGTGTTTTTTCTTTTGAAAAGGCTGGTAATTATAATGGTGTATATCATGTATTAAATGGTTTAATTAGTCCAGCGGATAATATTGGTCCAGATAATATAAATTTAGCAAGTTTAGTTAAAAGAGTTGAATCATTAGAAAATCCTGAGTTGATACTAGCATTAAAATCAACAGTTGAAGGAGAAACAACAACATTGTATATTAAAAAAATATTTGAAAAAAAGAATGTTTTAATATCTAGACTTTCTTATGGAATACCAATGGGTGCTGAAATAGATTATTTAGATATAATGACGTTAGATAGAGCACTTGAAGATAGAAAAAAAATAAGTGATTAATTACTAAATTAGACATATAATTTAATGGTGATTAAGTTGAAAAAAATATTTTTAATAATTAAAAAAATTGTACTAGCTATTAGTTTTATTTATGCTTTTGATTTGTTAGTTACTGGTTTAAAAATATTTATTCCCATTAATGTAGTTACAGTAAGTGTTGTTGCAAGTTTAGGTATGAGTGGAATGCTTGCATTAATTGCAATTTATTACATACTTTAGGAGGTTTAAGTGGAAGCAAAAGAATTAGAAAAGTTAGTAAAATATTATCATGAGAATAAGATATCTCATGCTTATTTAATTGAAACAAATAATATAGAAAAATGCTTTTTAGATTTAAAGTGTGTTGTTAAACAAATTTTTTGTAGTGAAACTTATAAAGATGCTTGTAATAATTGTAATATATGTAGTTTAGTAGAACAAGAATATCTACCTTCATTTATGGTTATTGAACCTGATGGAGCATCAATAAAAAAGGAACAAGTACTTGAACTTAAAAAGAATTTTAGTACGATGCCAATTTATACAAAAGATAATATATATATAATTAAACATGCTGAGAAGTTAAATGGTGCATCTGCGAATACTATGTTAAAGTTTTTGGAAGAACCTGATCCGAATATAATTGGTTTTTTTATAACAGATAATATAAATAATGTTATATCTACGGTAAGAAGTAGGTGTGAAACCTTAAAAGTTTATTATGATGTACATGATTTAGATATTAATTCTTTATTAAGTGGTGTTTATAGTGATAAATTAGATGTAGTGATAGATTATTTATTTAAATTAGAGGTAGAAAAAAATTATTTAATAATGTATAATAAAGATGTAATTTTAAATAGTTTTAAAGAAAGAGAAGATATTAAAATATGTTTTAAAATTATGTTAATAATTTATGAAGAATTATTAAAGAAAATAATGGGATTAGAAAATAAATTTAATTTTGATAAATTAAGTAGTTTAGAAAGTTTTAGTTATAAGCAAGTAACTGGAAGAATTAATTTAATAATTAAGTTTATTGATGATATAAGTTATAATGCAAATATTGATTTATTGTTAGATAAATTTGTTATAGAATTGGGTGATAGTATTGAATAATGTATATGGTGTTATATTTAATGAATTAGAAAAGAAGTTTTATTATGTGTTTGAAGAAAAACTTAATATTGGTGATTATGTAATTGTTAATACTGAAAGAGGGGAACAATTAGTTAAAGTAGTTGATATAATAACTAAAGAAGATATTAGTGAATATGAAAGTATTTTAAGAATAGCTACGAATGATGAATATGATAAGTTTTTAGAAAATTTAAAAGATAGTCAAAGTGCTTTAAAAAAATGTAGAGAATTTGTAAAAGAATTGGAACTTGATATGAATGTAGTTAGTTCACAATTTAATTTGGATAGAAGTCAATTGTTATTTAATTTTACGGCAGATGGTAGAGTAGATTTTAGAGAACTTGCAAAAAAGTTAGCATCAATATATCACACTAGAATAGAACTTCGTCAGATTGGTGCTAGGGACAAAGCTAAAGAAATTGGTGGTATTGGTGTTTGTGGCGGAGAATTATGTTGTTTAAGATTCTTAAAAAAAATTGATACGATAAGTATGAATATGGCAAAGAATCAAAATTTAGCATTAAATCCAAGTAAAATAAATGGTTCATGTGGAAGATTATTATGTTGTTTAGCATATGAAGATAATACATATTTAGAACAAGCTAAAAAATTACCTAAAGTTGGTGATAAAATTATGACTTTAGATGGAGAAGCACAAGTTATAAGTGTTGATATTATTAATTCAAAAGGCAAGATATTATTAAATGGAGAAAAAGTAGATTATGAATTTACTTGTAAAGAATGATTTATTTGATTATAAAAATAGATATATTATGCAATATGAAAATGCTTTTAAATTTTCGTTGGATTCATTACTTTTAGCAGAGTTTGTTAATATAAAAAAAACAGATAAAAATATACTTGATATGTGTACTGGTAATGCACCGGTGCCTTTGATATTAAGTTTAAAAACTGATTCTTTTATAACAGGTTTTGAAATACAAAAAGATATTGCTTATTTAGCTAGTGAATCTGTTAAAATAAATAATATAGAAAATATTAAAATAATAAATGAGGATATTAAGAATATAGATAAGTATTTTAATAAAAATTATTTTGATATAATAACATGTAATCCACCATATTTTAATACTTTAGATAATGGTTATAAAAATAAGAATGATTATTTAACTATTGCTAGACATGAAGTTATGATTAATTTAGAAAATATATTTAGCATAGCATATGATTATTTAAAAGATAATGGGGTATTTTATTTAGTGCATAGATCTAATAGATTAGATGATGTTATGTATTATGCAAAGTATTATAAGTTAAATGTTAAAATACTTCAATTTATAAGTACTAAAAGTGATGGAGATTTAAATACAATACTTGTTAAATGTGTAAAAAATGGTAAGAGTGGAGTTAGAGTATTAAAGCCGATTTGTGTTGATAACTTAAGTACTTATCAACATTTATTTGAAGGGAAGTGTTAGGATGAAACTAGTTGTAGGTTTAGGTAATCCAGGAAGTGAATATGATAAAACCAGACATAATATAGGTTTTATGGTTATTGATAATTATTTAGGTAATGTTAATTGGTCAAAAAAGTTTAATGGGTTATATAAAGATGAATTAATTAATAAAGAAAAAGTTATATTTGTAAAACCTTTGACTTATATGAATAATTCTGGTAATTGCGTTGGTGAATTTGTTAGATATTACAATATTGATTATAAAGATATATTAATCATTCAAGATGATTTAGATGAAAGTGTTGGAAAATATAAATTAAAGTTACATTCATCAAGTGGGGGTCACAATGGTATTAAGTCAATTATTGCATCTTTAAACTCTCAAGATTTTCCAAGATTAAAGATTGGCATTGGAAGTGTTAAAAAAGATGAAGTAGTGGATTATGTCTTAGGTAAATTTAGTAAGAATGAACTTAGTATTATTGAAGATAAATATAGTGATTTTAATGATATAATTGATTCATTTATTAGCCAAGGTATTGATAAAACAATGAATTATTATAATAGTAAAAGGAATGAATGATGAAGTTTTTAGATGAATATTTTAAGTATGATATAGGAATTGAATTATCAGGTTTAACTAATCAGTTAAACGTTTTTTACGTTAATAAATTAAGAGAAGTTTACAATAGAAATATTATAGTATTAACTAGTTCATTATATGAAGCAAATAAAATATATAATAGTTTATCAAAGATTAATGATAATGCTTTATTGTTTCCAATGGATGATTTTTTGTCATCGATGATTGTTGCACAAAGTCCTGAGTTAAAGTATAAAAGATTAGAAGTTATTGATAAATTAAAGAGTAGAGATAAATTTATTATTGTTACTAATTTAATGGGTTATTTAAAATATTTACCTAGTTTAAATACTAAAACACTAGATAAAATAAATGTAGGAGATATAATAAAAAGAGATGAATTAGTAACAATAATAAATGAACTTGGATATCATAGAGAATCCTTGGTTACTACAAGTGGGGAATATGCTGTTCGTGGTTTTATTTTAGATATATATCCGATTGATTATGAACATCCATTAAGAATTGAATTTGATGGTAATAAAATAGATAGTATTAAATATTTTGATGAAAATACTCAGATGTCTTTTGGAAATATAGAAAGTGTGGATATTAAAGCAATAGATGAAATTAAAACTGATGGACATAATTCATTAGTAGATTATGCAGATAAACCAATTGTAGTAATGGTTGATAAAGAACAAATAAAAGCATCATTTACTAAGTTATATGATGATATAATTGATTATAAAACAAGTAATAATATAGATGAAGAATTAATGTATTCTTTAGATGATTTTAATTTTGTAGATAAAATATATGTTAATTTATTTGAATCAACTGGATATAATTTAAATGCTCATGAAATAACTAATTATAAAGAAGATTTTGAAAAGTTAGTAAGTGATTATAATGAATGGATAAGAAAAGGAAAAGAAGTATATTTTTATTTAACTGATAAAAATGAAGAAAAAAAGATAAGAGAAATAATACCAACATGTAATGTAGTAATACAAGATATAGATAATGGTTTTATGTTAGATAAATACATAGTAATAGCAGATTCTGATATTGAAGAAGTAAATAAAGTTAATACTAAGTATAAAAATAATTTTCATATTGGTAAAAAGATAAAAGATTTTAATCAATTAGAAAAAGGAGATTATGTTGTACATGTTAATTATGGTATTGGGATTTATCAAGGTTTAACAACATTAAAAGTAAAGGGTGTTAATAAAGATTTTTTAACTATAAAGTATGATGGTAGTGATAAAGTATATGTACCTGTTGAAAAAATAAGTTTAATATATAAATATACTGGTAAAGATGGAGTTAATGTTAAATTAAATAAATTAGGAAGTACAAATTGGGAAAAGACAAAAAGATATATTAAAGATAAAGTTAAAGATATATCTAGAGAGTTAATACTTCTTTATAAAAAGAGATTGGAACTTAAGAAAGCACCATATAAGGATTATCCAGAAGAAGATATATTTGCAAGTGAATTTAAATATCAATTAACTAAAGATCAAGAAAAAAGTATATTGGAAATTAATAATGATTTAAAAAGAAATATACCAATGGATAGATTATTATGTGGTGATGTAGGTTTTGGTAAAACTGAGGTTGCAATGAGAGCAATGTTTAAAGCAGTGCTTAATAATGAACAAGTATTATATTTGTGTCCCACTACAATATTATCAAAACAACAATATAATGTTGCTAAAGAAAGGTTTAAAAACTGGCCAATAGAAATAGCTTTATTAAATAGACATGTAACTCATAAAAAAGCTATGCAAATATTAGAAGATTTAAAAAGTGGTAAAATAGATATATTATTTGGTACACATAGAATACTTAGTGATGATGTAGTTTGTAAGAATTTAGGGATGCTTGTTGTAGATGAAGAGCAAAGATTCGGAGTTACTCACAAGGAAAAAATAAAGAGTATGAAAAGTGATATTAACGTTTTAACATTAAGTGCAACTCCGATACCTAGAACATTAAAGATGGCTATGTCAGGTTTAAGGGATTTATCAGTTATTGATACACCACCAGTTAATAGATATCCAGTTCAAACTTATGTGGCTAGTGAAAATGACTTTTTAATTAAAGATGCAATATATAAAGAATTAACTAGAAATGGTCAAGTATTTATTCTTTATAATAGAGTTGAAACAATTGAAAAGTTTATGAATCATATTCATGAATTAGTTCCAGATGCTAGAATTAATTTTGCACATGGACAAATGGATAAAGATACATTAGATGATATAATGGATGATTTTATTAATAATAAATTTGATATACTTGTATGTACAACTATTATTGAAAGTGGAATTGATATACCAAATGTTAATACTTTAATTATTCATGATGCTGATAATTTTGGATTAAGTCAGTTATATCAAATAAGGGGTAGAGTTGGAAGAAGTGATAAGATTGCTTATGCATATTTGTTATATGAACAAAATAAAATGTTAAATGATATTGCAATAAAAAGACTTAATACAATAAAGGAATTTACTGAACTTGGTAGTGGTTATAGAATTGCAATGAGAGATTTAAGTTTAAGGGGTGCTGGAGATGTTTTTGGTTCTTCACAAGCTGGTTTTGTTGATAGTGTAGGTATTTCTTTATATATGAAAATGGTTGAAGATGAAATAAAACGTCAACAAGGAGAATATGTTGAAGAAGAAGATACAAGTACTCAAGCTTTAATTAATGTTGAAACACATATTAGTGATTCTTATGTTTTAGATGAAGATGTAAAAATTGAAATACATCAAAAGATTAATGAAATTGATTCTTATGAAAAATTACTTGAAATAAAGAGTGAACTAGAAGATAGATTTGGTAAAATAAATGATGAAATGCTTGTTTATATGTATGAAGAATGGTTTGAAAAAATAGCTTTAAAATATAATATTAAAGAAGTATTACAAACAGATAGAAGTATAGAAATAACTTTGCCAGAAGAGTTATCAAGTACAATAAAGGGAGATAAATTATTAATTGAGTCTATGTCTTTATCTAGATCATTTAATATAAAGTATACAAATAAAAAAATTAAAATAATTTTATATACTAAAGATTTACCAAAGCATTTTATATTTTATATAGTAACTTTGTTAGAAAAGATACTTTAATACATAAAAAAATTAATTTGCTCCACAATAAGTAATGAAGTGGAGTGATTTATTTTGACACAAACTGGTGTTACAAGAAAAATAGATGAACTTGGAAGAATTGTTATTCCAAAAGAAATAAGAAAGAACTTAGGTATTAGAGATGGTGAATCATTAGAAATATTTACAAGTGAAGATAGTATTATATTAAAAAAATATTTTGAGGTAAGAAGGTATGAAGATTTAAGTAGTAAATTATGTGAACTTATTAAAAATATTTATAATGTTGATTTAGTAATTACAGATAGAGAAAAGGTTATTACTTCTTCGAATAAGGATATTGTGGAAAACTTTAAACTTAATAACGAATTTTTGGAACTTATTGATAACAGAGAAATGTTTATAACTAAAGAATTATCAACAATAAATTTTGGTGTTGATATAAGTGGTTATTTTACTTTGATACCTATTATTGCATCAAGTGATTCTTTGGGTCTTGTTATTATTATAAGTGATAAAATAAATGATTATAGTTCTTTGGGAAAGTTACTAGCAAAGATTATTGCAGATAAAATTGATATATTTTAAGAAATAATTAAATAAAACTGATTTATTTTTTAATGATTCTTAAATTTTCATACGAAGTGCAACAAGTAGACATATAAATATGTACTTATTGATAAGCTTAATGTTATTATACAACATTAAGTCTGGTTGTTGACAAAGTGGCATGTTACAAAAAGTAACATACCATTTTTTATTGCAACAAATGTATTTTTTGTATTTTTTTAAAAATTTAAAAAAATTTTGTAAATAGGTTTAAATTTGTCGTTTTTTAATGACTTTAAATTTTATTTGTGATAAGATTATCATTGTAGAGGTTGTGGTTTATATGAATAATTATTGTACAAATTGTGGAAAAAAATTAACTGAAAGAGACTTAATGTGTAAAAATTGCCATACTCCAATAATTGAACTGCCTTATAATTATAAATTTGTGGATTCTAGAAAAAGCAAAATTATACGTGTAATCTTAATTATAATTGGTATTATTATATTATGTTTATTTGGTGTTTTTATGGCTAATAACATTACCAATAAACTTACTATTAAAAGGTTACAAAATAATTATATAAAACCATATTTAGAAGAAAATTATACTAGTGAAAAATATTCAATTACGTATGATTCAACTGGTAAATGCATAATTTCTGGTAATTGTATTTTTGACCCTGCTATGGGATGTGATGGTGGCACTTGTCAACGATATAAATATCTAGATGAAAATGAATGTAAGTCATATTATTATTCCGTCAAAATTGAAGATAAAGAACTTACATTAACTGTTGTTAATCAAAATAATAATTTTTATGTTGTAGAAGGTAAAAACATTTATGGTGAAGATAAAGATAATGAAGGTAATGAAAATAGTGTAAAGGATGGCAAAAAAAATGTTGAATAATTATTGTAGAAATTGCGGAAAAAAATTAGATTTTAATGAAAAATATTGTACAAATTGTGGTGCTGAGGTTTTTGAAAAAAGAATAAACATTGAAGAAAAGAAGAATGAATTAGATATTTATAAAAGAAAAGAAAAAAGATATATTTTGTCTGTAATAATATTAATTTCGTTGTATTTTTTATCAATTCATTTTAATTTATCTAAAAAATATGAATTTATATCTTTCATAAACTCATTATTGATTATTAGCAGTTTTATAATAATTATTTATGCTAGAATAACCATGAATGATAGTAAAAAAATTAGAATAATGTTCAATTTATTTTTAGCATATTTGGTATACATTATGGTATTATTGCTTATTCTGATGATAGGTTTAAATTCACTTATTAGGGGATGTTAATAATATGTTTCAAACTAATTTTTCATTTTATGGACTATTTATTATTTTAGCGATTATATGTGGATTAGTAATTGTTTATATGAATTTAAAATATTTAAAGTTTAAAAAAGAAGAAACTATTGGTTTCATGCTTTATATTGCTTTGGGATGTATTTTTGGAGCAAAATACTATACATATTTTGTTAATTATCAAAAATATAATGGTTTTTTTAACTTTATTAGAGTGGGCTTATCATCTTATGGTGCTGTAATTGGAATATTATTTATGCTTTTACTCTTTTCAAAACAATATAAAAAAAATTTTAAAGACTTACTTTGTATTTTATTACCAGCAATTCCATTTATGTATGCTGTTGGGAAAATAGGGTGTTTTTTTGCTGGATGTTGTTATGGTATAGAATACAATGGCTTTTTAAGTGTTACATATAATTATTCTGCAATTGCACCAAAAGGTATGAGCTTATTTCCAATTCAATTATTAGAATCAATTGTTTTTTTGATAATATTTTTGTATACTTTTATTAAATTTCATAAAGTAGATATTGATAAAAATATATTTATTGGTCAAACTTTTATAATTTGTGGTGTTGCAAAATTTTTTCTAGATTATTTGCGAAGTAGTCATGTTGGTTTATTTCTTTCGATCAATCAAATTTTTAGTATTACTTTTATACTTGCTGGGTTAATCTTAGTCATTAAATCAAAAATGTTTTGTTTTAATTTATGATATATTTTAACTTGAATTAAACTAAGATTTATGATAAACTATGGTTAGTTTAACGAAGAAGGAAAGAGTAGGTATCCTAATTTCATAGAGATTTCTTGGTTGGTGGAAAAGAAAAAATGAAGATATTCGAACATGGCTCTGGAGTTAAAAACGGGTAATTACGTTATAAATTTAAGTTGCATGATAAATCATGAATTAAGGTGGTACCGCGGGTTATACTCGTCCTTAGTTTATGATTTTTTTATTGGAGGTAAATATGAGAAAGTTTGAAAAAATAAGTTATCCTGAATTTGTTAAAGTTTTTGGTGATAATAAAACTTTGTATGATGATTATATGCTCCCTTTAAGAGGGACAAAATGTAGTGCAGGATATGATTTTTTTGCTATTAAAGATTATGTTATAAAACCAAATGAGATTGTGAAGATACCAACTGGGTATAAAGCAACATTTGAAAGTGATGAAATGCTTATGATTGTTGTAAGAAGTAGTATGGGTTTTAAATATAATGTAAGGCTTACAAATCAAGTTGGAATAATAGAAAGTGATTATTATAATAATCCAGATAATGAAGGACATATGTGGGTATGTTTACAAAATCATGGAGATAAAGAATATATAATAAATAAAGGAGATGCTTATGCTCAGGGAATATTTGTTAAATTTTTAACAACTGATGATGACAATGCTGATGCTGTTAGAACTGGTGGCATAGGTAGTACTAATAAAAAGAAAGAAGGAAGTAAAAATGAATAAAAAATATTACATAACAACACCAATATATTATCCAAGTGCTAATTTTCATATTGGTCATTGTTATACAACAATTATAGCGGATGCTATAGCAAGATATAAAAGATTAAATGGGTATGATGTGTTTTTTCAAACTGGAACTGATGAACATGGTCAAAAGATAGAACAAAAAGCAAAGGAAGCTCTAGTTACTCCGAAGGAATATGTTGATGAAATTATCTTAAATGCTAAAGATTTATGGAAAAGTTTAAATATTTCATATGATTATTTTATTAGAACAACTGATGAAAAACATGTTAAAGCAGTTCAAAAAATATTTAGAAGATTATACGATCAAGGAGATATTTATAAAGGCTCTTATGAAGGATTATATTGTGTTCCTTGTGAATCATTTTGGACTGAAACACAACTTGTAGATGGTAAATGTCCAGATTGTGGTAGAGAAGTAAAATTAGTTACTGAAGAAGCTTACTTTTTTAAATTATCTAAGTATCAAGATAGATTAATTAAGTTATATGAAGAACAACCTGATTTTATTTTACCTGTATCAAGAAAAAATGAACTTGTAAATAATTTTATTAAACCGGGTCTTGAAGATTTATGTGTATCAAGAACATCTGTTAAATGGGGTATACCTGTTGATTTTGATCCTAAACATGTAATTTATGTTTGGATAGATGCATTAACAAATTATATTACATCACTAGGTTATCCAGATGAAGATAGTGAAAATTTTAAAAAATATTGGCCAGCTGATTTACATTTAGTTGGAAAAGAAATTACTAGATTTCATGCAATAATTTGGCCAGCGTTGTTGTGGGCATTAGATTTACCACTTCCTAAGCAAATATTTGGTCATGGTTGGTTAATAATTAATGGTGGAAAGATATCTAAATCTTTAGGTAATTACAAGGATCCTAGAGAATATATTGATGCATATGGAGTTGATGCTGTTAGATATTTTGCTTTAAGAGAAGTATCTTTTGGAAGTGATGGTAATTTCTCTGAAGAAGCATTAATTAATAGAACTAATACTGATTTAGTTAATAACTTAGGTAATTTAGTAAATAGAACTATAAGTATGGCTCATAAGTATTTTGATGGACATGTGGAAAATCCACAGACTGGGGAAGATATTGATAAAGATTTAATTGAAAGTGTTATTAGTTTAAAGACAAAAGTTGATGAAAAAATGGATTCATTAAAAGTAAATGAAGCTTTAGAAGAAATATTTAATGTACTTAGTAAGTGTAATAAATATATTGATGATACAACACCATGGTTACTTGCAAAAGATGAAGCAAAAATAGATAGATTAAAAACAGTTATATATAACATATTAGAATCTATTAGAATATGTGCAATATTATTAGAACCATTTATTAATGTAACTAGTGATAAAATATTAAATCAATTAAATACAAGTAAAAGAGATATTGAAAGTATAGAAACATTTGGTAATTTAGAAACTGGTATAGTACTTAATAAACCAGAAATATTATTTAATAGAATAGAGGTTAAATAATGTTTGTAGATACTCATTGTCATATATTTAAAAGTGATTATGATAATATAGATGAAGTATTAAATAATGCAAGTAATAATAATATTAAATATTATATTAATAATGGTAGTAATAGAGAATATAATAAAGAAGTATTAGAGTTAGTTAAACAGTATGATAATATGTATGGAGCACTGGGTATACATCCAGAGTCTGTAGATAATTATACTTTAGAAGATATTAAGTTTATAGAAAATAATTTAAATAATGAAAAAATAGTTGCAATTGGAGAAATTGGTTTAGATTATCATTATACAAAAGAAAATAAAGATGAACAAATTAAGTTATTGGAAATGCAACTTTCTTTAGCGGAAAAATATAATTTACCTGTTATTATTCATTCAAGAGATGCAACAGAAGATACAATTAATACATTAAAAAAATTTAATTGTAGCGGAACAATTCATTCTTTTTCTGGGAGTTTGGAAACTGCAAAGATATATATTAAAATGGGGTATTTATTAGGAGTTAATGGTGTTATTACATTTAAGAATTGTAATATAAAAGATGTTATAAAGGAAGTTGGTTTAGATAATATAGTTTTAGAAACTGATAGTCCTTATTTAACACCAGTTCCTTATAGAGGTATGAAAAATGATCCATCACATATAATGGATATAGCTAAGTTTGTTAGTGAACTTTATAATGTATCTTTAGAAGAATTATCTTATAGAACTAATGAAAATATTAAAAGAATGTATGAAAGAGTAAAATTAGATTAATTTTGCTCTTTTTTTTGACTAATTTAAAGTGACACCCCCTGACTAATTTAAAGTGAACCCCCTGACTAATTTAAAGTGACATAAAAAAATCCATATAAATAAAGGGGATTTTTTAATTTATTATTTTTTCTTTTTTATAACCAGACCTTTTTCTTTTTACGTTAACTATTAATTATCTTTCTATAATTAATTCTTTTGGGGTTATATTAAATGTATTAGCTATGTGATTTATATAATCTACTCTGATATTCTTTTTAGCATTTTCTAATCTTGATACATATGTAGCAGTGGTGCCTAATTTTTTCTGCTAGTTCTTCTTGAGTCCATTTTTTTCTAATCTATAATATCTTATATTATTTAAAACTATGTCTCTGGCGTCCATACTATATTCACTTCCTAACTTACTTAGATTTTATTAATTTTTGTATAAAACTTACATAGTATCTTTGTAGCAATATACATTTTGTAAATTCTATGTTTGATGTGTAATTATTGGTAATTGATTTATGAGTTATTAAATGATATAATTTAGTTATCCGAAGAGGTGGATACAATTATGAAGGTAGTAAATTATTTTGTTAGAATGTTTCTTTTGTTATTTGTTCTTATTATTGCTAAGAGTAGTACTGATATAAGAGATGTAGCAGTTGAAAATAATAATACTAATAAAACAATTAATTTAACAACAATGGCAATGAAAGTTGAAGAAGCTGAAGAAATAAAGATGTTTACAACGATTGATACATATACTGGTGATTTAACTGGTTATGCTTATAATTGTCCATTATGTGGTGGTAAGCTTGGATGTTTACCTAGTTATAATATAATGGACGGTACCACAAAATACACTGATATTAAATATGGTGAAGTAAATATTGTTGCATCAAGTAGTAATCTTCCATGTGGTTCTATTGTTAGTTTTTATAGTGATAGAGTTGGTGAAGGAAGAATTGTTGCAATAGTACTTGATCGGGGTGTTCGTGGTAATTCCCTTGATTTACTTACCCCGAGTGAAGAATATGCTTCAAAATATATTGGAAGAAGTAAAATAACATATGATGTTTTAAGGAGAGGGTGGGAGTAATACTCACCCGAATTTTTAATTATGAAAGCAAAGAAGAGTTTAGGACAAAATTTTTTAATTGATAATAGTATAATTGATAAAATAGTAGGTGAAGTAGATGCATTACCTGGTGATCTAGTTATAGAAATTGGACCTGGTAGAGGAGCTTTAACTAAAAAGTTATTATCTTTAGGATGTAATGTAGTAGCATATGAAATTGATACTGACTTACGTTTTGTGTTAGATGGTTTAAATGGTAATTTAAAAGTAATGTATAAAGACTTTTTAACTAGTGATATAGGTGAAGATATAAAGAATATTAAATATAATAATTTATATTTAGTGGGTAATTTACCATATTATATAACTACACCGATTATAGAACATGTAATAGAATCTAATATTAATTTTAAGAAATTTACTATAATGGTTCAAAAAGAAGTAGCGGATAGATTCTTAGCTAGTACAGGTACTAGAGACTATGGTTATATAACCTTAGTACTTAAGTATTATTTTAATATAAAAAAAGTATGTGATGTATCAAAATATTCATTTAATCCAGTGCCTAAAGTTGAAAGTAGTGTTGTCAGCTTTCTTACGAAAGAGAGAGTTGAAGAAATAGATACTTCAAAGTATTTTAAGTTTTTAAAAAATATGTTTAGGTATAAAAGAAAAAATATTAGAAATAATATAAATGGTATATATGATATAGAAAAGATTAATAATACATTAAATAAATATGGATTAAGTGTAGCAAATAGAAGTGAAGAATTAAGTGAAGAGATATTACTTGATATATTTAAGAATTCTTTGAAGTAGGAATTCTTTTTTATTTTAATCATATAATTTATTGGTGATTATTAAGTGAATATTAAAGTAGGAGATTATGTAACTAGGAATAGTTATAATAATGATACAGTATTTAAAGTAATTAAATTAAAAGATGGTATTGTTTATTTAAAAGGAGCTGAAGTTAGGTTAATAGCAGATGCTTATTTAGATGATTTAGAAGTAGTTGATGAGGTAATTGAAGAAGATGATATAGATGAAATTGAAGTAAAAGAAGAACTATTAGAACGAGGAGAGTATTTTTATTTACCTGCGAAGGTATTACATATAGATGGAGATAGTGAATATTTAAATAGATGTCTAAAGTTTTATAAGAGAAATGGTATTTTGGCAATAGGTAAAAAAATAAATGAAAAAAATATATATGAACAATTACCTATGCTTTTAAAAGAATATAAACCTGATATAGTGGTTATAACGGGACATGATGCTTATTATAAGAAAAAAGGAGATTTAACGGATATAAATAATTATAAAAATTCTATTTATTTTGTAAAAGCAGTTAAAGCTGCAAGAAATTATGAAAAGAGTCATGAGAAGTTAGTTATTATTGCTGGAGCTTGTCAGAGTGATTATGAAGAATTGATTAAAGCAGGAGCTAATTTTGCATCAAGTCCTAAGAGGATTAATATTCATGCATTAGATCCGGCGATTATTGCAAGTAGTATTTCTTTGACTGAGAGAAATAAAGAAATTGATTTAAAAAAATTACTTGAAAAAACTAAATATAAAGAAGAAGGTATGGGGGGACTTATTTGTAATGGACTTATGTATGTTGGGTATCCAAGGTAGGTGGATATGAATATAAATATAATTAAGGAAGAAATACGTAGTAAATTAAATAAGAGGGTTTTAGTAAGTGTTTATGGTCTTAGAAATAAAATTGAAAGATATGAAGGAATTCTTTATAAAGTTTATCCGAATTTATTTACAGTGCTTGTTAATGGGGATGAAAAGAGTTTTTGTTATAGAGATGTTATAACAGGTGATGTAAAAGTGAAAATTTTGTGAAATTTATGTTGCGATTATGTGAAAAATAGGGTATAATTATAAGTGTAAACAACATAAGGAGGTATAAAGAATGGAAATTACAAAATTAGAAGTTTTTAGAAGGGAAAGAGAAGGCTCTAGACTAAAAGCATTTGTTGATTTTACTTTAGATGATTGCTTAGCTATACGTGGGGCAAAGATTATTCAAGGAAATGAAAGATTATTTGTTTCTATGCCAAGTAAAATGAATAAAGAAGGCAAAGAAGAAAATATGGTATTTCCAACAAATAAGGAAACTAGAGAAAAGTTTGAAAATGTTATATTAGCTAAATATGATGAAATGGTAAAAGAAGAAGTTAATGAAGGTTAACTTCTTCTTTTAATATAGGTATTCCTTTGAAAAAATCCTTGTGTATTATTTAAAATCTTGATTTTTCCTAGGAATTATCTAGGTTTTGTTGTTTTCAACTTTCAGAGCATTTGACATACAATAGATATTGTGGTAGAATTAAAAAACGTCGCTTTAAAAGGAGAGATAAAAATGTTATATAAAATTCAATATGTTTTTGATCGTGATGTAAATAGAAAAGAAGTATTAGAAGGAGCAAAAGTATTTCAATTTGATGGTAAGGATACTACTGTTAAAGAAATATATGTTGGTATTCAATTAGATTTTGATTCTATTTATTATGATCAAGAAAATGCTCAATTAATTGGAGTAAGAAATAGAGAAATATTTAAGGCTCAATATGAAAAATACGAAGCTGCTGGTGTTATTTATTTTCCTCAAACTGGTGAATATAAATTTTTAGAAGAAGGAGATATTGTACTTCCTTGGGTAAGTAATGAATTAGTTGAAGAAACATTAGAAGGTGCTTTACAAATATATAGAAATGAAGCGACTGATTATGTTGTAAAGCAAAAGTTAGATGTACAACTATCTTATGTTGAAACATTAGACCCAGATGATCCATTAATTGAATTAAATGATTTATATAGATCAAGAACACAATCAAGTAGATAATAATAATTGTCTACTTCTTTTCATATAATTAAATGGTGATAATTATATGAAAGAAGGGACTTATGGAACACATGAGGTTAAAATAATTGACCGAGGAATAATTTCTATAACTGGTGTAACTAAATTAGTTAGTTTTGATGATGAAGAATTTTTAATGGAAACAGTAATGGGTAATTTAAGGCTACTTGGTAATACATTAGAATTACTTAAGTTAGATACCACTGATGGTATTGTTAAAATAAAGGGAAAACTTAATTCATATACATATATAGATGAAAAGATTAAGAATAAAGAATCTAGTATTATAAATAAGTTATTTAAATGAATAGTTATATTCAAGTAATGTCTTTGTTAGTATCTTTTGTATATGGTATAGTTTTTTATATATTATCAAGATTTAATAAATATATAATTAGTAATAAAAATAATATTGTCAAGTTGTTGGTAACAACAGTCTATGTGGTTGATATGGTTATAATATATATATTTATTATGTATAAGATTAATTTTGGTAATATACATCCTTATTTTATTATATCTTTAATACTTGGTTTTGTTTTGTCAATTAAGTGTAAATTTATTAAATAAATATTGGTTTATTATTTACAATATTTATTTTTTGTTGTATAGTGCAGTTAAGAATGGAGATGAATTGATGAAAAAAACTAAAAAAGAAAAGAAAAGATTATTTGTTCTTTCTGTTTCAATTATAGGTCTTTTGAGTGTATTAGTTTATTCAGTAGTTACGACATGTCCATCAATATTAGAAAATAAAAGTAAAATAAAAGAATTAAATAAAGAATATAATAAACTATTAAGTAATGAAGAAAAGTTAGTTAGTGAAGTAACTAAGTTACAAGATGATGAATATGTTGCAAGGTATGCAAAAGAAAAATTTATGTATTCAGAAGATGGAGAAATAATTATAAGAATGGATTAAAAAGACCACTATATAGTGGCTTTTTTTATAACTTTATCTATTAAACCATATTCCATGGCTTCTTGAGCAGATAAAAAGTTATCTCTTTCTGTGTCATTATAAATCTTATCTAATGGTTGTTTTGTATTTTTAGATAGAATTTTGTTTAGTTTTTCTTTTAATTTAATTATGTGTTCTGCAGCAATTTTGATGTCTGTTGCTTGACCTTGAGCACCTCCGAGGGGTTGATGAATCATTATTTCTGTATTTTCTAGTGCAAGGCGTTCATCTCCGCTGGATAATAAAAATGCTCCCATGCTAGCACACATTCCTAGACCAATAGTTACAACCTTACTTTCTATATATTGCATTGTATCATATATTGCCATACCAGATGTTATAACACCACCGGGACTATTGATGTAAATGTAGATTTTTTCATGACTTTTGTTATCAAGAAATAAAAGTTCACTAATTACTATGTTAGCAGTATAATCATTTATTTCTCCGCATAGAAAAATAATCCTATCTTCTAAAAGTCTAGAGTATAAATCATATGCATATTCTTTGTTACTACTTTTTTCAATTACTGTTGGAATTACGTTCAAAATATATCACCTAAGTAAATAATAGTAAAATTTATTGTTTTTTATTCACAATTTTAAAAAAAATTGATATAATTAATAACATAAAGGGATGATTAGATGGATTTAGTTAAAATAACATTTAATGATGGAAGTGTCCATGAGTATAAAAAGGGTACTTTGTTTTATGAAGTAAGCAAAGATAGTGATATGGAAAATATTGTTGGTTTTAAAATTAACAACGAAGTTTTTTCTTTGGATACTAAAGTTTTGGAAGATGCTAAAATTAATTTTATTAATACTGATGATTTAATTGGTAATAAAATGTATAAAGCTGGATTGAAATTTTTGTTTTTGGTTGCACTTACTGAAGTTTTTCCAACATTTGATATTAGATATGAACATAGTGTACCACGAGGTATGCTTGGTGTTATAACTGGAGATAAGATTCTTACTCAAGAAGATATATCTAAAATAAAGGGTAAGATGTGCGATATTATTAATAATAATGATAAAATAACTAAATTAAATGTTGCTTTTAAAGATGCTATTAAGTTTTTAAAAGATAAAAATGAGTATGAAAAGTTAGAAAATGTTCAAAATATTAATGATAAAGTTGTTAATTTTTATAAGCTTCGAGGTAATATTAATTATTTTTATTCAATTATGCCATATAATACTGGTTGTTTAAATAAGTTTGAACTTGTGTATTTGGGTAATAATAAGGTTATATTTTTGTTTCCAACTACAAGAAGTAATGGTTTAGTACCTGAGTATGTTCATTATGATAAGATTATTGATAGTTTTATGGAAGGTAAAAAATGGTTAGATAATTTAGGTATGAGTTATGTAACTAGTTTAAATAAAACAATTGGTAATGGAAAGATTAAGAATTTTATTAATTCAACTGAGTTAATGTTTAGTTTAAAAATTAGTGAAGTTGCAAAAAATATTTCATTAAATCATGATATTAAATTTATTCTTATTGCTGGACCTTCATCAAGTGGAAAAACAACAACAACTCATAGGTTATCTTCTTATTTTGAAGCAATTGGATATGATCCGATACCTATTAGTTTAGATGATTATTTTGTTGATCGAGATAAGAATCCTAAGGATGAGTTTGGTAATTATGATTTTGAATGTTTAAATGCTTTAGATGTAGATTTATTTAATCAAAATTTAAATGATTTATTAGCTGGTAAAGAAGTATTGTTTCCTAAATATAATTTCTTAACTGGTAAAAGAGAATATTATAAAAATAAGGTTAAGATGAGTGATAAATCAATATTCTTAATAGAAGGGTTACATGCTTTAAATGAAGAGTTAACAAAAGATGTAGATGAAAAGTACAAATATAAAATTTATTTAAGCCCATTTATACCTCTTTCTATTGATAGATGTAACTATATTTCAACATTGGATTTAAGATTACTTAGAAGAATTGTTAGAGATAATAGAACAAGAGGATATAATGTGGTAGATACAATTGATAATTGGCAGAGTGTTAGAAATGGGGAAGAAAAGTATATTTTTCCATATATTCATCAAGCTGATGTAATTATCAATACGGCTTTAGCTTATGAAGTTGGAGTTTTAAAGGTTTATGTTGAACCACTTCTTTTGTCAGTAAGTGTTGATAGCATTTATTACGAAGAAGCAAGAAGATTAGTGGATTTTCTAAAACAGTTTTTTCCGATACCGGGAGAATATGTTAATGATGAATCAATATTACGCGAATTTATAGGAGGAAAATATAATGATTAAAGTAGTGATTAATGGTTTTGGTAGAATAGGTAGACTTGCATTTAGGCAAATAGTTACACAAACAGATTTTGATATTGTAGCTATTAATGATTTAACAAGTGCAGAAGATTTAGCTTATTTAGTTAAGTATGATACTGTACATGGTTCATTTCACGAAGATGAGATTAAAGCAGAAGGTAACGAAATAGTAGTTGCTGGTGTTAAAAGAATTAAAGTATTTAGTGAAACTGATCCAGTTAATTTACCTTGGGGTGAACTTGGAGTTGATTTAGTACTTGAATGTACTGGTAAGTTTACTGCTCGTGATGATGCAATGAAGCATATTACTGCAGGTGCTAAAAAGGTACTAATTAGTGCACCAGGTAAAGGTGAAATGAAGACTGTTGTTTATAATGTTAATGATAATATTTTAACTAGTGATGATGTTATTGTTAGTGCTGCTAGTTGTACAACAAATTGTTTAGCACCAGTTCTTAATATAATACATAAGAATATTGGAGTTAAAAAAGGATTTATGACAACAGTTCATGCTTATACGAATGATCAAGCAACACTAGATATAGCTCATAAAAAAGGCATTAAATCTAGACGTGGTAGAGCTTGTGCTCAAAATATTGTGCCATCTAGTACTGGGGCTGCTAAAGCAATTGGTTTAGTTATTCCTGAACTTTTGGGTAAACTTGATGGTAATGCATTAAGAGTTCCAACTGCTGATGGCTCAGTTGTTGATTTAACACTAGAACTTAATAGAAATACAAGTGTTGAAGAAATAAATAAATTATTTATGGATAATCAAAATGAAACAATTAAATTTACAATAGATCCGATTGTATCAAGTGATTGTGTTGGTAAAAAGTTTGGTGCTATTGTTGATGGATTATCAACAAGTATTGTGGAAGCAGATGGGTCTCAACTTGTTAAAATTATAGCTTGGTATGACAATGAATATGGTTATACAGCTCAAATGCTTAGAACAGCTAAGAAAATGTTTCAATAAAAATAAACTCTCAGAAATGAGAGTTTTTAAAAATGGTATATTAAATTATAAATTAAAGGAGGATTGATTAAATGGATACTATAATTGGAATATTGTTTGTTTCTATATTTGGAACTTTACTTCATTTTATGTATGAATGGAGTGGACATAAAAGGTTTATTTCAATATTTGCTGCGGTTAATGAAAGTACTTGGGAGCATATTAAGATTGCTTTGACTCCAAGTTTTATATGGATGTTATATGATGTGGCAAGATATGGACTAGAACCAAATTATTTTGTAGCTAAGACTGCTAGTTTGCTTGCAATAATAATTATTATACCAGTATTGTTTTATGCTTATCAAATATTTACTAAGAAGGCTATGTTACCAATTGATATAATAATTTTTTATATAGCTATAATTGTTAGTAATTTGTTATTTAAATATATAATAGGTTTGAATTCCATAAGTTTCTTTATTACTTATTTTGCTGTCATATTATTATTTGTTATATTTGGATTTTATATGGTTTTAACATTAATGCCATTTGAAAACTTTATATTTAAAGATCCAATAACTAAGAAGTATGGTGTTAAAGGACATTATCATCATGAACATAAGAAATAACTAAGAAATTAGTTGTTTTTTAATGCCAATTTTTGGAAAAATGTGTAATAAGATGAAAATTAATTATAAAATAATAAAGTTTTTATTATTCATAATTTTCATTCAAACCATTAACATTTTGGTATTAGTTGTAAAATAAAAATAGCATCTAAATCAACGAGGTTGATTTAGATGCAAAAACCATATTATTGGTAGCATCCAATCTCGCTAAAGCTGGATGTTCCATTTTTAATTTATGCAATTTTCCTTTGCTATATACATAGTAACATAAATATTACAATTTGTCAAATTTATGAATTTTTCTTTCTTTTAAATTTGTTGATAAATTTATCACCGATTAATTGATTTAACAAATCTTTGTTTAATAGATAATAAATTATTAAAGATAATATACCTATGATTGCAAGTGCAATAAGCTCTGGTAGTTTACCAGTGACGTGGGTAAATACAATATTTCTTAATCCAATACAAATTATTACTAAGATAACTATTGTTACTATTAGTTTTGGAATAGATTTTATAGTATCTGTATAGTTAAAGTTATATTTGTGTTTTAATGTGTAAAGTGGAATAGCAAGTGATAGTAAATAACCAATAGTTGTAGCAAGTATTGCACCATAGAATGGATAAATACCTATTTTATTAAATAAGAATATAAGTGGTATATCTAATATAGTTTTTGTTATTAAACCTGTTGCACATGAAATATAAATTAATTTAGTTTTTGATAATCCTTGAAGTGCACTACATATCATTATATAAGCTGAATCAAGTATAGCAAGTAATATAGTATATTTAAATATTAATGGTCCATAGAAACTTTCTCCATAAAATATTGTCCATACTTGTTTTGAAAAAATACTTAAGAATATTGAAAGTGGTAATATTACATAAAGAAGAACTTGTAAGGTTTTATTAAATTGGATGTTTACTTCTTTCATATCCTTTTTGGTGTATGATTCTACGATTGTGGGAATTAAGCTTATGACTAAACCAGTGGCTATGGCTGTTACAACACTTACTAGTTTGCTTCCCCAGGTGGTAAATACTGATGAAATTGTTTCAATATCTTGAGCTGGGTAACCAATCCAATTTAATCCTTTTATTACCAGAATCATATCAACTGTATTATAGATGCTGTTTGCAACATTAATTACTATGAAAGGGATACAATAACCAATTAGTTTTTTAAATATAGCTTTCTTTTCTTCTTTTGATACTTCTTCATAAGTTGTAAATAATTCATCTTTTGCTTGATTTGTTTTGATTAGTAAATATGCATAAGACACTAATGCACCAGCACAGGCACCAAATACTGCAATACCCACAGCTTGAGCAGTTGATAAGTGAAATACTTTTAAGGCAACATAAGAACCAATTATTATAACTAAGACTCTTACAAATTGTTCAATTACTTGACCAAATGATGGGACTGTTATGTAGTGATGTCCTTGAAGATAACCTCTGGAAATTGAAAGTATTGGAACAACTAATATTGCAAATGATACACAACGAATTACAAATGCAACATCTGATACAGTGTTTCCTCCGGTTAAGTCTCCCACAATTGCATTAGCTATTAAGTTGGCTCCGAAAAAACAAATACAAAATGATATGATTGAAAATATTCTTATTAACTTTTTTGAATAGTTGAACATGTATGTTTTTTCTTTCATTTTACCAAGGGTATTATATTCACTAGTAATTTTACTAATAGCAAGAGGTATACCTGCGGATGATATAATTAAAAAGAAATTATATATGTTATAGGCATAACCATATAAGGAACCTCCGTTTTCTCCGATTATATTGTAAAATGGAATTACATAAAGTACTCCGAGTATTTTTGTTACAATTATGGCGATGGTAGCAATTAATGCTCCTTCGATAAATTCGTTTTTTTTCAAAAAAATCATCTCCGTCTTTAATTATTATATTAAAATTATCCTCTACTTGCAAGGAATGTGGTTAAATTTAATGTAAAGTAATAGAAAAGGTATGTTGAAAGTGGTTTATTATTTGGAAATTCTTTGGTATAATTATGTTGGAGGATTATATTCTATGAAGTTTATTGAATTAAAAAATGTTAATAAAACCTATAAGAATGGAATTACTGCCATAGCTGATTTAACTGTTGGAGTTGCTAGGGGAGAATTCGTTTTTGTTATTGGTTTAACTGCTAGTGGTAAGTCTACTTTTATAAAGATGCTTTATAGAGAAGAAAAACCTACGAGTGGTACTGTTTATGTGGGTGGTTTAAATGTTGGTAAATTAAGAAATGGTAAAGTTTATAAATTAAGAAGAAAAGTTGGAATAGTATTTCAAGATTTTAAATTGTTACCTAGACTTACGGTATATGAAAATGTTGCCTTTGCTTTGGAATGCATTGGTATGAAGGGTAATGAAATTAGACCTAAAGTGTTAAATGCTTTAGAAAGAGTTGGTTTAAAAGAAAAGGTAAGATCATTTCCAGGAGAATTATCAGGTGGAGAACAACAAAGAGTTTGTATTGCTAGAGCAATAGTAAATGAACCAAAGTTATTGATTTGTGATGAACCAACTGGTAATTTGGATCCTGAAACTAGTGAAGAAATTATGAAAGTCTTAGATAAAATTAATAAAGAATTAGGTACAACAATAATTATGGCTACTCATGATAAAGATATAGTTAATAATATGAAAAAAAGAGTTTTAGTTATTAATCATGGGGTATTAATTGGTGATTATGAGAAAGGAAGTTATAAGACAAATGAGGGCATGTAGAATATTTTTTAGAAGTATAAGAGATGCTTTCAAAAGCGTCGTTAGAAATTTTTCTTTAAGTTTTGCATCAATTATGTGTACAACAATAACACTTATTTTGGTGGCAGTTGCTATGGTTGCTGCAGCTAATGTTAATAATGCAACTAAGTTAATAGAAGATGAATTAACAGTAGTGGTTTATTTAAAAAGTGATGTAACTGGTGAACAAATAGAAAATATTAAAACTGAAGTAAATAGTTATAAAAATATTTTAGAAACAACTTTTAAAAGTAAAGATGAATGGAAGTTAGAAATGAGTGAATATGATGATTCATTTAAAACTGTTTTAGATTATTTAGATGAAAATCCTTTGAATGATTCATTTGTTGTTAAAGTTAAAGATGTTAAGAAATTAGGTGAAACTAGTGAATTTATTAAAGGTATTGAAGGAGTAGATACTGTTAAATATGGAGAGGGCATGGTAGAAAATGTTATATCTGTATTTGATGTTATTCAAAAAGTTGTACTTGTTGTTGTTATAGCTTTAGTTTTAGTAACAGGTTTTTTAATTAGTAATACTATTAAACTTACTATATTTAGTAGAAGAAGTGAAATTGAAATAATGAGACTTGTTGGTGCAAGTAATATAACAATTAAATTACCTTTCTTATTTGAAGGTTTTATAATTGGGGTAGTTGGTTCAATAATACCTATTTGTATTACAATATATGGTTATGTAATTTTATATTCTAGAATGCATGGTAAGTTATTTTCAAATATGATTATGCTTATTAAACCATATCCTTTTGTATTTAAAATCTCAATAATTTTACTTGGTATTGGTGCTTTAGTTGGTATGTATGGAAGTATTAAAGCTGTTAGAAAGTATTTGAAGGTGTAATTATGGGTATAAAAAAATTATGTGAATACTTTATAAGATATATATTAGCTATAGTAATTGTTGCTTCATGTTTTTTAATAAGTCCCGATGATGTAGATGCTGCATCAAGTAGTAATGAACCAACTACACTTGCTGAACTACGTCAGGAACTTGCTAAGTTGCAAAAGAAAAAACAAGATTTAGCTAATCAAAAGGCTTGGACACAAGCTGAAAAAAATAAAAAGAATCAAGAAATTTTAAATGCTAAAGATGAAATAACTAATTCTGAAAATCAAATAACTTCATTAAAACAAGAAATTGAAAATACTAAAGTTAAGATTGATGAATTAAATCAACAAACTGAAGATTTAATGAAGTTTTATCAAGAAATGACAAGTAGTAATGCTTATTTGGAGTTTGTTAGTGAATCATCTAGTATGACTGATTTAATAATGCGTATTGATGCTGTTAAAAAATTAAGTGAATTTAATAAAAATAAACTTGGAGAAATGGAAGAATTAATTAAAACTAATGAACAAAAAAATGTTGATTTAGTTAATTATGAAAAGCAATTAAATAGTAATATTGCTAGTTATGAAAAGAAAATTGAAGAATTGGATACTAGTTTACTTAATTTAGTAGATATTGGTGTTGATATTAATGATGAAATTGATATTGTTACTAAAAATATAAATCATTATAAGTCACTTGGTTGTGGTGAAAATCAAAAATTTACTGAATGTGCTAAGTTTGCTTATAATGGTACTTGGTTAAAACCTGTTAATAGTGGAATAATTAGTAGTTTATTTGGATTAAGAACTTTAAATGGAGTAACTGGTTCTCATAGTGGTATTGATATAGGTATTCCTGAAAAAACTCCGGTTTATTCTGCAACAAATGGTAAAGTAGTTTATTTAGTTAATTCAAGTAATTCTAAAATGTGGCGATGTGGAGGATATCAAGTATATATTGAATCTGTTGTTGATGGTAAAGTTTATGTTATGCTTTATGCTCATTTACTTTCTTATAATGTTAAGTTATATCAAAGTGTTACTAATCAAACTATTATAGGTTATTCGGGTGGTTATAGTACATCAGCTAAATATGGTGGTTATGATACTTGTACTTTTGGAGCTCATTTACATTATTCTGTATCTGAAGGTAATTGGACAAATTGGGCAACATTTTATAAGAAGTTAATTAATCCACCAGGATTTCCAGGAAAAGGGGTAAGGTTCTATTCAAGAACTCAATGGTTTAGATAATGGATATAGAAACTTTAGTGGTTGGTAATTTACAAGAAAATTGTTATGTTTGTACAATTAATGATAACACATTTATTGTGGATCCTGGGGATGATGCAGAAAAAATAATTGATGCTTGTAAGAATAAAAATGTAAAAGAAATACTTGTTACTCATTATCATTTTGATCATATTGGTGCTTTAGATAAATTAAAAGAATATTTTGGTTTAAAGGAAAATACTAAAAGTGGTTTCTTTGATTATGAAGTTATATTGACACCTGGACATACCAGTGATAGTAAATGTTTTTATTTTAAAAATGAAAAAGTTTTATTTTCTGGAGATTTTATTTTCTATCATACGATAGGGAGAACTGATTTACCATCAGGAAGTGTGATTGATATGATAAAAAGTTTAGAAAAAATATCTAATTATCCGGATGATTTAGTTGTATATCCAGGACATGGTCCAAAGACAAAACTTGGAGTAGAAAAGAATAATTTTAAATATTACTATTAATAAAATCAACCTTGATTGGTTGATTTTATTTTAATATGTTTTTTCTGAGTATGCATGTGAGTATATGATTGGTTCCATGAATTCTACATAGTTTAGGTAAAGTATTCTAATTAGGTACCATAAATTATTGGTATTATCTCTGATTATTAAATGGTCTTTACCTGCTTCTTCGATTATTCCTTCATATACTTTATTTTGCCATGCACTACTGTCTGGATATGAAACATAAGCTTTAACTTTTCTTCCTTTGTTAAGTCTTAAAATGTTTTCAATATAACTTTGTTCATTATAAACATAATTATCTTTGTTAACATCAGTTACTTGCATATTTCCTGGTGGTGTTTGATAACCTGTTGATGGAAATGTTGGATTTTGGTAATAGTTACCGTTCATTTTAAAATTCACCTCATAACAATATATGTTTTAATTGAAAAAATATAGCAAATAGTTTATAATTAATATAGCAAAGTGGGTAATAAAAATGGAAAAAATAAATTATAAAGAAATAATATTTGATGGATGTTCATTAGTTTTTGGATTATTCTTTTATGCATTATGTTTTAATTTGTTTTTAACTCCGAATGATTTAGTTGTATCTGGTTTTAGTGGGGTATCTATTGTTATGCAAAAATTATTTGGATGGACTCCATCTGTCTTTTTGCTTATTGCAAATGTTATATTATTAGTGATTTGTTATATATTTCTTGGCTGGAAAACTACGAAAAAAAATATAATTGGTTCATTATTATATCCATTAATGGTAACTATATCACTACCTGTTGCAACATTTTTAAGTAAATATATAGTTACTGAAGATTTTTATTTAACATTATTATTTGCAGTTGTTTTATATGGTGTAAGTAGTGGATTTATTTATAGAAGTGGATTTACTGCGGGAGGATCTGATATAATAATGCAAATAATAAATAAATACTGTAATGTTTCTGAATCAAAAGCATTACTTGTAGCAAATGGTTTTATTATTTGTTCTGGAATGATTGTTTTTGGATTTACTAAAGCAGTTTATTCATTTATTATATTATATTGTTCTACATATTTTATTGATAAGATTATGTTTGGTATATCAGATAGTAAGTTATTTTATATTTATACAAGAAAGACTAGAGCTGTTAAGAAGTTGATATTTGAAGAATTTAAAACTGGTTTTACAACAATACCTGGAACTGGAGGATATTCACATAAAAATGGAGTACTTATTATGTGTGCAGTTTCTAACAATGATTACTATTTACTTAAGAATCGTATTCTAGAAATTGATCCATCTGCATTTATTGTAATAGACAAATGTTATGAAGTTAATGGAGGAGTTAAACGAAGTAATATTCCATTTTTGTAATATTTGTGGTACACTAGTGGTGTGATTGCTTATGAAAAAGATTGTTATATTTGGAGGAGGCAGTGGTCTTTCTCAACTTTTAAAAGGAATAAAGCTATTTCCAGTGGATATTACTGCGGTGGTATCTGTTGCAGATAATGGGGGAAGTACTGGGTTATTAAGAAGGGAATTAAATATACCTGCGGTTGGTGATATATCGAAGGTTATGCTTAGTATGTCTGAATCTAGTCAAGATGTTATTGATTTAATGAATTATCGTTTTACTAAATCAAAGAGTTTAGGAATACATTCAGTTAAAAACTTGCTTTTAATGGCTTTGATGGATATAAAGGGTAGTTTCGCTAAAAGCTTACCTGTTATGGAAACTCTTTTAGATGTAAAGGGAAATATTTTGCCTTTGACTGAAGATAATGTTAATTTGGTAGGTATTACTACGAATGGTAAAAAGGTTTATGGTGAAACTCAGATTACTAAGTGTGCTAAAAAGATAATGGAAGTAAAATATGATAAAGATATTGTGGTTAATCCTGATGTTATTGATGCAGTAAGAGAAGCTGATTTAATTATATTTTCATCAGGAAGTTTGCTTACAAGTATTGTACCTCATTTAATTGATAAAACTTTAGTACAAGAAATAAATAGTGCTAAAGCTGAAAAAATGTATATTTGTAATTTGTTTACTCAACCAGGTGAAACAGATGATTTTAGTGTTAAAGATCATATTGCTTATTTAGAGAAATATTTAGGAAAGGGAAGTATTGATATTGTTATTGCTAATAATGAAGTAATAAGTAGTAATTTAGCTAATAAGTATGCAACACTTGAACAAAAAGATCCAGTTATTTTAGATATGCATGAGTTTGATGATAGTGATATTTATGTTATACAAGATAAGTTGTTTACTACACAAGATGGTGTTTATAGACATGATTCTTTAAAGACGGGTTATTTAATATTTTCTTATTTAATGGATGGTAGAAAATGACATTTACAACGAGTTTAAAAGAAGAAATATCAAAGAATGATATTAATGTTATTGAAGCTAGGTATGAACTTAGTGCATTTTTAAATAGTGTAGCTAAGTTTAATAAAGATGAGATATTAATTACGCTGGAAAATGCCAGTATAGCTAGGATGATATATAAAGAGATTAAAGAAATATATGGGGTTAATCCAAGTATTGTAGTTAGAATACAAAAAAGATTTAAAGTAAAACAAATATATATTTTAAGGATAATAGAGAAAATTGATTTTATTAAAAAAGATATAAGTGTAGGTATAAAGATAAATGTAGATGATTTAGTAAGTGATGAAGAAAAGATAGCTTTTATTAAAGGAGCTTTTTTGGCAGTAGGTAATGTATCAAATCCAAGTACTAGTGGTTATCATTTAGAGTTTATATTTACTAAAGAACGTCTTGCAAAGCAAGTGCTTAATTTGTTAAATTATTTTAATTTAAAAGCTAAGTTAATAAAAAGAGGTTATAAAAATATAGTGTATATTAAAGCTAGTGAATGTATAAGTGATTTAATAAAGATGTTTAAAGCAACAAATTCATTATTTTATTTTGAAGATATAAGAATATATAGAGATCATAAGAATATGGTTAATAGATTAAATAATTGTGAGATTGCTAATCAAGAAAAGACATTTAGAACTGGACAAGCACAGGTGGAAGCCATTAATTATTTAATTAGTCATGATTTAATGGTGTTGCTTGATGAAAATACCAGAATTGTTGCAGATGCTAGAATTAAGTATCCGGAGGTTTCAATGCAAGAACTTGCTGATATAGTTACTTTAGAATATAATTATAAAATTGGTAAGTCTGGTATTAATCATCGTTTTATTAAGATAAATAATTTAGTTAAAAATCATAAAGAAAGAAGTGGTAATGATGAAAGTAAGATTAGCTAGTGAAATTCAACCTGATAGTATTTTAGATGGTAGTGGAATTAGAACTGTAATATGGTTTCAAGGATGTTTACATAATTGTTTGGGCTGTCATAATCCAGAAACTCATGATATGAATGGGGGATTTTTAAAAGATATAGATGAATTATGTAGTGAACTTAAGTCATTAAAGTATCAAAGTGGTATCACTTTATCTGGAGGAGATCCATTCTTTCAACCTAAGGAAGCTTTGTATATTGCAAAGTTTGCTAAATCTATTGGGTTAAATGTCTGGGCTTATACAGGTTTTACGTATGATGCATTAATTAATGGAGATAAGGATCGATTAGAGTTATTAAAAAATGTTGATGTTTTAGTGGATGGAAAATTTGTGCTTGATAAGAAAAGCTTAACTTGTAAGTTTAGGGGTAGCACTAACCAAAGACTAATTGATGTTAAAAAGTCCTTAGAAAAGGGGGATGTTGTGTTATATGATATTTGATGAAAAAATAAATTATTGTATACTTCATAATAATCCTGATGAAAGTTTTATTAATAAACTTGGAAGTATTCCTGTTGTTAAAGATTTAGAATTTAATAAGTTGGTTGAAAGATTAGAGTTTTTTCCAAATAAGCAAGTTATATTTAATGAAACATTGTATGGTTTAAAACTTGATGAAAAGATGGAAATATTTAAGTTATTAAAAAAACAAAATATATCATATATAAATGTAACTAGTAATGTTGAAGATGCTTTATATAGTGATTATGTAATTGTGTATGATCAAAATAAAAAGGCGTTGGAAGGTAATAAAAATGAAGTTTTAAAAGAAGAAAAGACTTTAAAAAGACTTGGATATGGGTTACCTTTTGTGGTAGATTTATCTATTCAACTTAATTATTATGATATATTTAATAAAGTTTATTATGATTTAGATGAATTAGTGAGGGCTCTATGGAATTAGATAAGTTAAAGGGAAATATTATTGGCGTTATAAGTGATGATTATAAAGAGCTGACATATCAGGGACTAATGGTTAAAGATATTGTTAAAAAAAGAAGTTTAGATGCGTTGAAAATGGCTGGACTTACGCCAGAGTACATGGATAAATTATTTGATAAATTATCATATAGAGATAAAAATAAAGTAATACTTGCAAGTAAATTACAAGATAAAGTTATAATACTTAATAATTTTAGTAAAGGGTTAACTAATAAAGATATAGAACATTATAAGAAGTTATTTAAAAGAATTGTTGGTTATAATAGAAAGATTATATTGATTGATAAGAATAGTGAAATGTTTATTAATCTTGTTGATAAGTTGTATGTTATTAACAAAGATATTGTTTATGAGACTGATGACATATTTGATAATAATTTAAGTAAGTATATTGAGTTACCTGAGATTGTTAAGTTTAATCATAAAAGTAATGATTTAGGTGTAAAGATAAATCATTATAAAGAGTTAGATGATTTATTAAAAGCTATTTATAGGATTAAATCATGAGATATTTAATTAGTTTTAGTTATGATGGAACACTTTTTCATGGGTTTCAACGTCAGAAGAATATTAAAAATGTTCAAGGATTATTAGAGCAAACACTTAGTAATTATTTTGGGCAAGATATACTGATTAAAGGAAGTGGAAGAACTGATGCTGGAGTTCATGCAAAGTGTCAATGTGCTCATTTTGATACATCAAAAAAAGTTACTTGGAAAGATATAAGTCATATTAATAAATTATTAAATGGTGAAATTGTTATAAATAAATTAAAAAGGGTTAGTAGTGATTTTCATGCAAGGCATGATGTTAAAAGAAAGACTTATGTTTATAAAATAAATACTGGTAAATATAAAAATGCTTATGAAGGATATTATTATCAAATTAAGTGTAATTTAGATATAAAGAAAATGAAGAAAGCTAGTAAATGTTTTGTTGGTGTACATGATTATAAAAACTTTGTAAGTGGATATAGAGATGATTATGAATCTGTTATATATAAAATAAAGATTAATAAATTTGGTAATATTCTTATATTAAAGTTTGTTGGAGCTGGGTTTTATCGTTATATGGTAAGACATTTAGTTGGAGCTTTAGTTGATGTTGGAAAAGGGAAGGCTGATATTTCAACAATTGCAATGATGATTGATAATGAGGAATTTACTAAAAAATTAAGTGTTGTACCTGCATGCGGGTTATATTTGACAGATATTAAGTATTAGAGTTTAATAATCAATCAATAAGGAGGAGATTTTGAAAATATTAGATGTTGTAACACTAGATAATAATAAGAAATATACTGTTTTGGATATATCAGTGATTGATAAAATTAAGTATATAACTTTGTTGAATGTAAAAGAAAAAGACGACTTACTGATATGTAAGGAAAGGGTTGTTGATGGTGAGGTAATTCTTGCAAAAGCAAGTGATGATGAAATGAATAAATTGGGTAAAAAATTAATTAATGATGTAAGAGGTATAGGTTATGGAAGAAGAATTTAAAGTTATAAATATTGAAAAATATAAAAGTGATGTAAAATATGATTATGTGTTAAATAATGTTATTAAAATTTTAACTGTTGGTACGATGATTTGTGCAAGACATATTGCTTTAGATAATTTAACTACGAAAACAATAGCTATAGAGTTATTTACTGTTTTGGGTGGGTTTTTAGTTAATTATGAAACTTTTAAAGAAACAATAAAAAAACAAATTGCTATAGAAAAGTATGAAACTAATGAATATTTGAAGAAAGAAGATTCTTCATTTGATTATTTAGATAATTTAGAAGATATGATTTATTCAAAAACATTTAATTTATCTATTCAAAGTGTGATTCATTTCTTGGTACTTGCTTTGGCAGTATTTGGTAATGCTTTATTGGTTGGAGTTTTACAAGATTTAGTGCTTGGTATTGGAGCTTTAGCTATTTCAAATTTAATTGAGTGTTATGTAAATAAAAAATATTTGGGTAAAAGAGCAGATGAACTAGAAGATAGAATGAAGTTAGTAAGAGATAAAAATAGAAGATAGAGAATATTTAATTAAAGAAATTGATAAATGTAGTAATGGTTTTTAAATATAGAAAAGGTTTTAATATCATTTTCTTTTATGAACTTGATTAGTTATGAAAAGTTTAATTATACTGGTAATGAAAATTATTTGGTAACTCTAGCTATGCTAGGGACATATGGGTTTATGGCTACGTATGAAAAAGAAAAAATATATAGAAAGGAAAGTTTACAAGTAAGACTTGATATAAATGAAATAGCATTAAATGTTAAAAATAAATATGAAAGTGCTAGAGAGTTATTAGAAGAGTGGTTTAATAATTATGATGAAGAATCTAAAAGTCATGCAGTGTTTGCTTTTGGAGATGTGTTTTTTGGAACATTTTTGTTCATGGTTTGTGCTAATACTCCGTGGGTAAATATATTTAAAGATTTTACATTACAAGAAATAGGTGGTTTAATATCAGGGTTTTTAGCTACTAGATTAATTGATAATTCATTATTAAGTTCAACATATTATAGGTTAAGTGGAGATAATCAAGTATTACTTGATTTAGATGATTTAAGAAGAGAAAGAAGGCATAAGTAATTTGAATAAGTCAATAAAAAGTGGACACTAAAAAAGAATTTTTAGAACCCTAATTCGGCTTTATACTGAATTGGGGT
>CAKOKR010000007.1 GCA_934095965.1 uncultured Bacilli bacterium | reverse complement strand
TTAAAAAATTTGGTGACTATCGTGAAAGAAGAAGTTTTTCGAAGACGAAAAACGTTTTAGAGTTGAATGATTTATTAGAAGTTCAAAAAAAATCATACAAAGAATTTCTAGAAAATGGTATCAAAGAAATATTTGATGATTTATTTCCAGTTGAAAGTTTTACTGGTAATATCTCACTAGAATTTGGTGATTATTATTTTGATGAACCAAGATATTCAATTAAAGAAGCAAAAGAAAGAATGGTAAACTATGCTGCTCCATTAAAGGTTGAAGCTCGTCTTTATATTCATGAAACTGGTGAAGTTAAAGAACAAACAATATTCCTAGGGGATATGCCTTTAATGACTGATGCAGGTACATTTATTATTAATGGTGCAGAACGTGTAATTGTATCACAATTAGTACGTAGCCCAAGTGTATATTTCAAAAAAGAAATTGATAAGAATGGACGTCATATTTTAGGTGGAGAATTAATACCTAATAAAGGAACTTGGCTTGAATATGAAACAGATGCTAGGGATGTTTTATATGTAAGAATTGATAGAACAAGAAAAGTAACTGTTACAACATTCTTAAGAGCTTTAGGTTTATCTAGTGATGAAGATATTATAAGTGTATTTGGTGATAATGATTACATTAAAAATACATTAGAAAAAGATTCAACTAATAATACTGATGAAGCATTAATTGAAATATATGAAAAATTAAGACCAGGGGAACCAGCAACATTAGATTCTTCAAAGAACCAATTAATTACTAGATTCTTTGATAGATTCCGTTATGATTTAGCTAAAGTTGGTCGTTATAAATTTAATAAGAAATTAAATGTATTAGACAGATTAGAAGGTTTAACATTAGCAGAACCATTAATTGCTGATAATAAAACAATTGCTAAAGTTGGAGATGTTTTAACAAGAGAATTACTTGAAGAATTAAAACCTTATTTTGAAAATGGCTTAAATGTAAAAGAAATTTTAGTTAATGAAGAATTAGATGATTATAAAAATGTTCAAGTAGTTAAAGTTGTTGATCCAGAAGATAGTAAAAAAACATTAAATATTATTGGTGTTGATCAAAGTGTTGATGTAAGAAGATTAACTATTCCTGATGTTTATGCATCATTAAATTATTATATTGGTTTACATAAAGGAATTGGTACTGATGATGAAATAGATAACTTAGGAAATCGTCGTGTACGTCAAGTTGGAGAACTTATTCAAAATCAATTTAGAATTGGTATGGCTAGAATGGAAAGAGTTATTCGTGAAAGAATGACTACTCAAGAATTAGATACTGTAACACCTAAAACATTAATTAACATTAGACCCGTTACAGCAGCTCTAAAAGAATTCTTTGGTTCTTCACAATTATCAAAATTCATGGATCAAATTAATCCGATTGCTGAGTTAACAGATAAGAGACGTTTATCAAGCCTTGGACCTGGAGGTTTATCTCGTGATCGTGCTGGTATGGACGTTCGTGACGTTAATGCATCACACTATGGTCGTATTTGTCCAATCGAATCACCAGAAGGTCAAAATATAGGTCTTATTACATCACTTGCTGGTTATGCTAAAATTAATGACTATGGATTTATAATGACTCCATATCATAAAGTTGTTAATGGTGTTGTTACTGATGAAGTATGTTATTTAACTGCTGATGAAGAAAGAGGCCATGCTATTAGTCAAGCTGCTGTTAAATTAGACGATGATAATAAAATAGTTGATGACGAAGTAGTAGCTCGTTACAATGGCGATACAATTTATGTAAAAAGAGAAAAAATTGATTATGTCGATGTTGCTCCAAGTCAAGTAGTAGCTATAACTACAAGTTGTATTCCATTTCTAGAATTCGACGATGCACATAGAACTCTAATGGGTGCTAACATGCAACGTCAAGCAGTGCCACTTCTTACTTGTGAAGCTCCAATTGTTGGAACAGGTGTAGAATGTATAGCTGCAAGAGATTCAGGATCTACAATTGTTTGTAAAGCTGATGGTGTTGTTGAATATGCTGATGGCTTAAAAATTATAGTTAAAACTGCAGGTGGTAAAGATACATATCATTTAGCAAATTATGAAAGAAGTAATGCATCAAGTTGTATTAACCATCATCCAATTGTTAAAGCTGGAGATGCAGTAAGTCGTGGACAAGTTATAGCAGATGGTCCATCTACAGACATGGGTGAACTAGCACTTGGTAAAAACTTAACTGTAGCATTCATGACATTTGAAGGTTATAATTATGAAGATGCAGTTATCTTAAATGAAAAATTAGTAAAAGATGATGTTTATACATCACTTCATATATCACATTACGATATTGATTGTCGTGATACTAAATTAGGACCAGAAGAAATTACTAGAGATATTCCAAATGTTGGAGAAGATGCTCGTAAAAATTTGGATAGTGATGGTATTGTTAAAATTGGTACTGAAGTAAGAGATGGAGATATTTTAGTTGGTAAAGTTACACCAAAAGGTGTTCAAGAATTAACTAGTGAAGAAAAATTGTTACATGCAATATTCGGAGAAAAAACTCGTGAAGTTAGAGATACATCACTTCGTGTTGAACATGGTGCTGGTGGTATTGTTCATGATGTTAAGGTTTATACTAAAGAAAATAGTGATGAACTTCCAGCTGGTGTATCAAAAATTATAAGAGTATATATTATTCAAAAGAGAAAGATTCAAGTCGGAGATAAAATGTCTGGACGTCATGGTAATAAAGGGGTTATTTCTCTAATATTACCAGAAGAAGATATGCCTTACTTACCAGATGGGAGACCAGTAGATGTTATGCTTAACCCATTAGGGGTTCCATCTCGTATGAATATCGGACAAATCTTAGAATTACACTTAGGTATGGCTGGTAAGAAATTAGGTGTTCATTATGCAACTCCAGTATTTGATAGTGCAACTTGGGAAGATATTTCTGAAGAAATGAAAGAAGCTGGAATGGCTCCGGATGGTAAAGTTGAACTACATGACGGTAGAACTGGAGAACCATTTGATCATAGAATTAATGTTGGTGTTATGTACATGGTTAAACTACATCACATGGTTGATGATAAACTACATGCAAGAGCAACAGGACCTTATTCACTTGTTACTCAACAACCTCTAGGTGGTAAAGCTCAATTCGGTGGACAACGTTTCGGAGAAATGGAAGTTTGGGCATTATATGCTTATGGTGCATCTCATGTACTACAAGAAATTTTAACTGTTAAGGCCGATGATATCACAGGTCGTGTTAAAGTATATGAATCATTAGTTAAAGGTAAAACAATTGACCAAGCTGGTGTTCCTGAATCGTTTAGAGTATTAGTTAAAGAATTTCAAGCATTAGGATTAGATGTTCAAGTAATTGATAATGATGATAATGTGGTAGAATTTAAAGACATTGAAGAGGATGAAGATGATAATGATGCCTTTAGAATTGATGAAATTGATGTTACAACTAATGAACTTAATAATGATGAAGAAATAAATGAAAATATTGAAGAATATCAAGATGACTTCGAAGAAGATGATGATTTAGATAATCTTGAGTTTCCAGGAGATATTGAAGAAGATATTTTAGATGATGGGGAAGGTGAAGAATAATGATAGATGTTAGTAAATTTAAAGGAATTAAGGTAAGCATTGCTTCACCTGAAAAAATTCGTTCATGGTCTTATGGAGAAGTTAAAAAGCCTGAAACAATTAATTATCGTACCCTAAAACCTGAAAGAGATGGTCTATTCTGTGAAAAGATTTTTGGACCAACAAAAGATTTTGAATGTTCTTGTGGTAAATATAAAAGATTAAGATATAAAAATATTGTATGTGACCGTTGTGGAGTTGAAGTAACTCGTTCAAAGGTAAGAAGAGAAAGAATGGGGCACATTGAACTTGCTGCTCCTTGTTCTCACATATGGTTCTTTAAAGGTGTTCCTTCTAAAATGGGACTTGTCCTAGATATGTCTCCGAGGGATTTGGAAGAAGTACTATATTTCGTAAGTTATGTAGTAATTGATCCAGGGGCTGCACCATTAGAAGTTAAACAAACTTTATCAGATAAAGAATATCGTGCTTATTATGAAAAGTATGGAAATACTTTCAAAGTAGGTATGGGTGCTGAAGCAATTAAAGAATTATTAAAACAAGTTGATATTGATAAAGAAGTTGAAGATTTAAGAAAAGAACTTGAAAATACAACTGGACAAAAAAGAATTCGTCTTGTAAAGAGACTTGATTGTTTAGTAGCTTTCCAAGAATCTGGAAATAAACCAGAATGGATGGTTCTGGATGTGTTACCAGTTATTCCGCCAGAACTAAGACCAATGATTCAACTTGATGGTGGTAGATTTGCAACAAGTGATTTAAATGACTTATATCGTAGAATTATTAATAGAAATAATCGTTTAAAGAAATTACTAGAACTTGGTGCTCCAACTATTATTGTTCAAAATGAAAAACGTATGCTGCAAGAAGCTGTTGACTCATTATTTGATAATGGTAGAAGAGGAAGAAGTATTACTGCAGCAAGTAATAGACCATTAAAGAGTTTATCTAGTATGTTGAAAGGTAAACAAGGACGTTTTCGTCAAAACTTATTAGGTAAGAGAGTTGACTATTCTGGTCGTTCAGTTATCGTAGTTGGGCCAAATCTTAAGATGCATCAATGTGGTCTTCCAAAAGAAATGGCTATTGAGTTATTTAAACCACATGTAATTAATGGTATTGTTGAAAGAGGTTTAGCTCACAATATTAAAGGCGCTAAAAAATTAATCGATTCTCGTGATGAATCAATCTGGGATATTGTTGAAGATGTAATTACTGAACATCCAGTATTACTAAATAGAGCACCAACACTACATAGACTTGGTATTCAAGCATTTGAACCAGTACTTGTTGGGGGTAAAGCTATTAGACTACATCCACTTGTTTGTGCAGGATTTAATGCCGATTTCGATGGTGACCAAATGGCTATCCATATTCCACTTTCTGAAGAAGCAAAAGCTGAAGCTAGAATATTAATGCTTAGTGCTAATAATATTCTAAATCCAAAAGATGGAAAACCAATTGTTACACCAAGCCAAGATATGGTACTAGGTAACTGTTATTTAACAATTGAATATGCTGGAGAAGAAAATGAAGGACATGTTTATAAAGATCCAAATGAAGCTTTAATGGCATATGAAAGAAAAGAAATAACTCTACATACAAGAATTGCTATTCCTGTTAATTCATTTAAATATAAATTATTTACAGATGAACAAAGAGATAAATACTTAGTTACAACTGTAGGTAAATTGAAATTTAATGAAATTTTACCTGATACATTCCCATATGTAGAAGAAGGTACTAAAGCTAATATTGAAGGAATTACTCCGGATAAGTATTTCTTACCAATGGGTTCTAATATTCCTGAAGAAATAGCTAAAATGGAACTTGTTACTCCATTTGTTCAAAAAACTTTAGGTCAATTAATTGCGCAAGTATTTAAAAGATATAAAACAACTGAAACATCTATTATGCTTGATAAATTAAAGAATTTAGGTTTCAAATATTCAACTATTGCTGGTATTACAGTATCTATTGCGGATGTTGTAAGAAGTGAACACAAGGGTGAAATAATTGATGCTGCTAAAGCTAAAGTTGATAAAATTAATAAACAATATCAAAGAGGTTTAATTACTGATCAAGAAAGATATCAAAGTGTTATTGAAGTTTGGACAAAAGCTACTGATGATGTTAAGAACGAACTTAAAGCAATAAGTGAAAATGATTTTGATAATCCATTATTTATGATGATGAACTCAGGTGCTCGTGGTAAGATTTCAAACTTTACCCAACTTGCAGGTATGCGTGGGTTAATGGCTAAACCTGATGGTTCAACTGTAGAAATTCCAATTACTTCATCATTTATTGAAGGTTTGTCTGTGTCTGAATTCTTCTTATCAACACATGGTTCTCGTAAGGGAGATGCTGATACAGCACTTAGAACTGCGGATTCAGGATACTTAACAAGAAGACTTGTTGATGTTGCTCAAGATATAATTGTTAAAGATTATGATTGTGGTACTCATCAAGGTTTAGTTGTTTACGACTTACTAAATGAAAAAGATAACTCAGTTATTGAACCACTTGCTGAACGTATTTTAGGTAGATTTGCATCTAAGAAAATAGTTAATCCAGAAACAAAAGAAGTTATTGTTGAAGCTGGTGAATTAATTAATGAAAATGCTGTTATCAAAATTACTAAAGCTGGTATTAAAAAGGTTGAAATTAGAAGTGTTTTAACTTGTAAGGCTCAAAATGGTGTATGTCAAAAATGTTATGGACGTAACCTTGCAACTGGTAACTTAGTTGAAAAAGGTGAAGCTGTTGGTATTATGGCTGCTCAATCAATTGGTGAACCAGGTACCCAACTTACAATGCGTACATTCCACACCGGTGGTGTTGCATCAGGTGATGATATTACTCAAGGTCTTCCAAGAGTTGAAGAATTATTTGAAGCACGTATTCCAAAAGGAAAAGCTACTATTGCTGAAGTATCTGGTAAAGTTATTGGTATTGAAGAAAATAATGGTAAACATACAATTACTATTGAAAATGAAGCTGGTTGCAGAGAACACGTTACTAATTACAACATGAAAGTTAGAGTATCCATTGGTGATGTTGTAGAAGCTGGAGATAAATTAACTGAAGGCGTTATTTCACCTAAGGAATTATTAGCTGTAACAGATCCACTTACTGCTCAAGAATATATATTAAAAGAAGTACAAAAAGTTTATAAATTACAAGGTGTTGATATTTCAGATAAACACATTGAAATTATTTGTAAACGTATGATAAATAAGGTAAGAATAACTGATGCTGGAGATTCAGACTTTGTTGAAGGTCTTGCAGTATCACTAAAAGAATTTACTGAAGGAAATAAACCTGTTATTATGGCTGGTGGAACTCCTGCAAAAGGTAATCCAATTATGCTTGGTATTACTAAGTCATCTTTGGAAACAGATTCATTCTTATCTGCTGCATCATTCCAAGAAACAACTAGAGTTTTAACTGATGCTGCAATTCATGGAAAGGTTGATAAATTACAAGGTTTAAAAGAAAATGTTATTATTGGTAAGCTTATACCTGCTGGTACAGGATATAGTCAATATAATAATATTGATATTGAACTTGAAAAGGATTTATTAAGTGATGATGCTCAAGAAGTTCTTGAAGAAAAATTAATGGATAATGAAGATTTAGCTGATGATGTTGATGTTACAACTAAAGAAGTTATTGAAGAAGATGCTGAATAAGCATCTTTTTTTTGCGTAAAATTATGTCTAATTTACATGCGCTGTGTAAAGCAATTTTTGAAACTTTTGTCGACGTTTGTCGAAGTCCTTGAAATTAAAAAAAATATCTATATAATAGCGTCATTGAAGGGAGGTGATTAGCTTGGAAGTCTATAAGCTTGCTAATGGTCTGAGATATTCAAACATAGAATTTGTTTATAGAATTTTCTCTGATAAAAAGTTACTCACTTTATTTATTAATGACTTTTTTGATTTTATTGGAAAAGGAATTCATGTGTATTTAAGTGATGTTTCTAAATTTGAATTGCCTAGAGATTGTCATGAGGTTCAAGAACTTTGTAATATTATTTTGACTTTTGATGGGATTGATCATATGACTTTGACCATGGCAGGAAGATACCGCTTTGATATGAGCAATATCAAAGTTAAACATTTAGTTTGAAAGGAATGGTGATGGATGTGGACATAACCACAATCAGAAATGTTATCACTTTAGAAAGAGCATCGGAGCTATATGAAAAATTCAAAGATAAATATTACTTCATTGAATTTCTAAATAAAGAATTAATACGAAGTAAAGTTGGTTTTATTATTACCGATGGTGTAATAAGATGTCATAAAGATATACCTTTAAATAAAACAAGTGAGCTTGGTGATGTTTCTTATTATGTTGATGAAGGTTTCTTTGGATTTGAGTTTTTTGATACTTTCAGGGTGGCAATAACTGATTTAAAATACGAAACATATTAAATAAAGGTTTAAGCCTTTATTTATACAGAAAGGATGAGTAAAATGATTATATATAAAGCATTCAAATTTAGAATGGATCCAACGCCAGAGCAAAGAAGTATTATTAATCAAAATCTTGGTTCAGTTAGATTTGTTCATAACCACTTTTTGGAGAAAAAGATTAAAACATATGAGACTTACAAAAGAGTAGTTAGTCCATATATGCAAATGAAATCTTTGAGGAAACTTAAAGAAGAGTACCCATGGCTTAAAGATGCTGACCATTGTTCTTTGATGATTACTATTTTTAATTTAGATGATACTTTTAAATCCATGATAAAGGAAGGAAAGTATCCAAATTATAAAAGTAAGTATAATAAAGAATCATATATCACACACAATGAACTAAAAACATGGGGTAATATAAAATATTATAGTGTTCGTCTTAATTTGAAAGATAGAGTAGTCATTTTACCAAAATTAAAAAATGTGGCAATACGTGGTTATAGAAAGCTTTCTAGTATAAATGGGAAGATTAAATCTGCCACGGTGTCAAAGGTGGCAAATAAATTTTATGTTAGTTTGCTCGTAGAAATGTCCATACATGTTCCTCATAATAAATGTGATAATATCTTAGGTATAGACTTAGGTATAAAAAATTATATAGTAACAAGTGATGGTAAAAAGTATAAAAATGAAATTAAAATTAATGAAAAACGATTACAAGGATTGCATCGTGCCTTATCTCGAAGTACAAGAGGTAGTAGAAATCGTGAAAAGATTATCATTAAAATTCAAAAGTTTTACTGTAGCTTGAAAAACAAACGAAAAACTCAGATATGTGAAATTGTTAAAAGGATTTTACAAGAAAATGATGTTGTAGTAACTGAAGACTTGGATGTGAAAGAAATGTATCAAACTGAAAGTATAGCAGTCAAACTTAAAGATGTTCCATTTACAAATTTTATAGATACACTTTCATATAAAGCAAAGTGGCAGGGAAAAAAAGTTATTAAAATTGATAGATATTTTCCAAGTAGCCAGGTATGTAGTAATTGTGGATATCAAAATAAAACACTCAAAGATTTAAGTGTTCGTGAATGGTTTTGCCCTAGTTGTAATGCACATCATGATAGAGACATCAACGCAAGTATTAATATCAGAAACGAAGGAATAAAAATTTTAAAGAAACAAATTAAATTGTATTAAAGGGATAAATTAAATTAAAAAATTAAAATTAAGTAGGGTTGGCAGAATCCGAAATTGGTCTGTGGAGGGAGAAATCCCAGCGAAACAGAAAAACTCTTTCGTGAGAAAGAGCATCATTATTAAGGTAGGGGGGCTATGTTTAGTTCCATTCCCATACTAGTAAGTACATTCGAATATTTTTCATACAGACGTTTATAGTCTTTTAAATAACTATCATCCTTCATAATTGAGAATGGAATTACAGTATGGTCATAATGAACCGCAGTGGTTACAGGATTACCAGTATATTTAGTAAAAATAAGTTCGCCCCCAGGGTTTGAAATTTCTATTTTACTACTTTTATCTGGGTTTATAATTTTTGTTATATCAAAAGTTGCCATGAATCCAATTAACTTGTTCCAATCACCGTTCGTACCACCATATTGGTTTGAAATAAAGTTTCCTAATGAATACATTACTATTGTATCATTGATCTTTGTGATTGGTTGTAATATGTGTGGGTGGTTCCCAATTATAATATCTACCCCTAAACTCGATAGGTAATTCGCTATCTCGGTTTGTTCCTTATTTGGAGTATTTTGATATTCAATGCCCCAGTGCATTGCAACTATTAGTAAATCGACTTTATCTCGTACAGCTTCAATATCTTTCTTGACTTGTTCTTTATCATAAAGGTTAAGAAGATAATTTTTACCAGATGGAACTTGAAGTCCGTTTGTTAAGGTTGTATAAGATAACATTGTATAAGTAACATTATTTTTCTCTTTAATAATAAAATTATTTCTATCATCTTCAGAATCACTCATTCCGTTGTATAATAGATTTGTTCCTATAAAATATTTTACAGTATTAAGTATACCTTTTTCCCCCTTATCAAGGGAATGATTCGAAGCAAGGGATACTGTATTAAATCCGGCGTCCCTCATTGCATCGACATAAGCACTCGGGGTGTAAAACATTGGATATCCAGAGTAGGGTATTGAAGAATCACCCGTTGGTGTTTCCTGATTATAATAGGCTATATCATATTTTTTTACAATATCCTTAACATACTTTAAAGCATCTGTGAAATCATAATTACCATTACCTTTATCATATGAACGATATATTACACTATGTATTAGCCCATCTCCAGTGGCAAGGAGACTAATCTTGTATTCTTCTGGAACATTTTTTTTAGGTTCTTTAGAACTCTTATTATTAAATACATTATTAATTGGTGAATCCTTACCATTTTCTTTGCTACCAAAGTATTTGTATCCTTCATAACCAGCCAGAGCTATAATACCAATTAATATTAAATATATAATTTTACGAATAAATTTTTTCTTAACTTTTCTTCTTGTCATAACTAATCCTTATTTAATAAATCATATACTTCGTCTTTTGAAAGTGTGTGTACCTTGTGCATAAAGTCAGGCAACAAGTGTAAGTGTATATGCTTTATAGCTTGTGCATCGCCATAATTTATAAGAAAAGTTAAAGCATCTTTATCTAACCTTGTCATTAATTTTTTTGTAATCACTTTTCCTTCATCAAACATTTTAACTAAAACATCACTTGGAACTTCATAAATATCTTCGTAATGTTTTTTAGGTATCACAAGTACGTGCCCGTCGGTATCTGGAAATGCATCAAGCATTGCTAAAACAGTGTCATCTTCATAAACAATTTTTGCGGGTACTTCCTTTCTTACAATTTTACAAAATAAACATTCATCCTTCATTTTTATCACCACTTTAAGTATATCAAATTCTATGTACTTTTGCAAAATATTTTGCATATACTTAATTAGGAGTGTGATAAATATGTCTAGTTTCAAAGAAATCGTTACAAAAGCTGTCATAGGAAAAGCCAAAAGAACTAACAATGCAAATTTTGAGTTGATACCGGAAGAAAAACCAAATACTATCTTAGGTTGTTGGGTTATAAATCATTCATTCAATGGCTTAAAAGGACAAAATGGTCAAGTTATAGTAAATGGATCGTTTGATGTTAACGTTTGGTACTCATTTGATGATGATAAAAAAACTGCAGTTACAACAAAGAGTTTTTCATATAGTGACAAAATGAATGTACCCCTTAGAAATGATGGAAATATGACTAGTGCTAGTGAGATTATTGTTCGCTGTTTAAAACAACCTACAGTATCCAATGTTTTTATTGATAATGACAAAGTAAAACTTGATATTGAAAAAGAAATGGGTGTTGAAATTGTAGGAGATGCCAAAGTTAAAGTAAGTGTTGAAGATGATTATGATGATTATGATGAAATAGTTGATGAAGAAGTTGACAACGTTGATGATGTGATAGATAATATCGATGATAATTACTTAAACAACAATTAAAGTCACCTTCAAGGTGATTTTTTTTTTAGATAGAAAGGAATGAAATATGAAAAAGAAAAAAATAACGAATCATGCAAAATTTAGAATAAGAGAGAGACTTGGAATTATAAAAAATTACAACGAACTAATTCAAAATGTTGAAAAATATGGAAAAAACATAACATATTATAGGGGCGATTTTCGCAAATATTTAAATAACAAACTTCATAAGAAAAATATTAAAATTAAAGTTTATAATGAAAACATATATATTTTCAACAAAACAAGTAAAAAATTAATAACTGTTTATCCGGTATTGCCTAAATTTTTTCCTTCAACAAATTATGAAGTGTCATGTCCATCAATCAATTCTTTTGACTGTCAAGATTATTTTCTACATTGCTAATTTATCAAATTCTATTTACTTTTAAAACTAAATAATTTATAATTAAGAAAAGTGGAGGATAGAAAATGAAAGACAAGAAAAAAATATTTCTTATTGGCGGGGTTATATTTGGTATAGTTATTTTAATAATTACAGCAGTACTTCTTACAGGTGGAAGTAATACAACTAAAGATAAAGACTTAATTAAAACCAGTAATGGTAAGGTGAAAATTGTTAAAAATGAAGCAAGCAAAGTTGAGTTTGAAGATTATAAAACAAATGAATTTTCTTTAAAAATTCCAAAAGGTTGGAAAGTTGATACAATTGGTGATTACATTCATTACACAATTAAAGCATACAATCCTGAAAATCCAACATATCAATTTTTCTTTAATTTTAAAACTGAGGGATATAATAAATCACAAGAAGCAAAAGAATGGCAACAAAAATTTTATCCAGATAGTATGTTTGCAAAAACAGCAGTAATTGAAGAAAAAACAACAGAAGGCTTTTACAAAATATTTAATGAAAATGGAAAATTAAATAACACAGCAACATTTACATTTCCAACAATAACTGATTTTACAGTTATAGATAATCTAGGTTCTGGTATTATTGGTGGTGATGTTTTACGTGCATCATTTAAAGACGATGCTGGCAAAGATGCTGAAGGATTATTTACTGCTTATGTTTATGATGCTGGTCCATATTATGTATCAAAAGATTTATTATCTACGGAAAAAGTTGATATATATTTCTTAAGTGTATATGATGCAATATTTATTACAGCACCAAAAGATGAATTTATTGATTGGGAAGATGTTTTAAATACTGTATCTGGTTCATTAGAATTTACTGATAGTTTTATTTCTTCATTTAATAATGAACAAGATGCTGTTATGAAAAATTTTAATGATGTAAGAAAGGTTTGCAACGAAATATCTGATGGAATTATGGATTCTTGGGAAAAACGTAGTGCATCATATGACATAATGAGTCAAAAACAAAGCGATGCAACTTTAGGTTATGAAAGAGTTTATGATACTGAAACAAATGAAATTTATAAAGCATATAATGGATTTACAGATGATTATAAAGGAGAAAGATATAAATCTATCACCGATGATATGTACACTAAAAAAACAGATGGTTATATCGAAAAATAGTAATTTATGAAAAATAAAAAGATATTAATAATAAGTATAATTATTTTAGCAATAGTTATTGTAGTTGGAATTATTTTAGTAACTAAAAGAAAAGACAATCAAAATAATTTAACAAAAGATAATTTGGATACAACTTTATCTTTAAAGGAAGAAGCTGCTAAAAATAGTGATAAAGATTCAAGTGATTATAAAAAATTTGCCGGCGGTGATATTTTAAATGAAAATACATATTTTAATGAATATACATTTATTTCAAATAATGCTGCTTATATCTTTGATCCAGATAAACTTTCTAAAAATGAATTAAGTTATCGTAAAGTTTATGATATTCCAACTGATTTAAAAATCATAAATATTGGTATTCCATATGGAGCAGATATTCATTTTTATACAAATACGGATGAATATTATACGATAACTGATACAAACATAGATAATAAAGTAGAGGATAATTACAACATGTTTTTAAATGCAAGTTATGAATTAAAAAAATTTTATGATTCTTATACTGAACAAATTTATCAAGAAAAACTTGATTATGATTTAATTTTTAATCTTCATATAGTTAAGGATAACACAATTTATGTTCTTACTATACCTTTTGATAGTTGGTATGATAAAAAATTCTATCCTTTTACTAAAACAAAAGTTGATGGTAATTATGAAGGAGAAAAAATACTAAATGTCTATAACGACAGAATTATAAGAACAGACAAAGCCTTTTATGAAGTTGTAGATTATTATAAAGACAATAAAAGAACTACCACTACTTTAAAAATGGATATGTTAAGTAGACATTATGATGAAGTTTTAACATTTACTTATAAATATGTAATTTTAAAGGATTATACTTTAATACCTATCACAGATACGTTTACAAATCGCAACAAAAAGTATGTTGAATACAATTATAAAGATTGTTTTGAAGAAGAACTTACTAATTTTGTTGAATAATAATAAGGAGAGTATGAAATTACTTTCCTTTTTGTTTGTTTTTGTAAAACTTTCGATTAGGTACTAGTAAAATATAATATTTTTTGATAAAATTATGATTATAGGAAAGTGGTGAATAAAATGTTTTTAGGTGAAAATCCAATACATATTGAAGTTAAAGACAAAAGTGATATAGCACAACTTGTGTTAATGCCAGGAGACCCTTTAAGGGCAAAGTATATTGCACAAAATTTCTTAGAAGACGCAAAATGCGTAACTAGTGTTAGAAATATGCTTGGCTTTACAGGTTTTTATAAGGGTAAAAAAGTTACTGTAATGGGATCTGGAATGGGTATGCCTAGTATGGGAATTTATGCTTTTGAATTATTTCATTATTTTAATGTATCAAAAATTATTAGAATTGGTACATGTGGTGCAGTTAGTCCAAAAGCAAATATTAATGATATGATTTTAAGTGATAAGGTTTATAGTGAATCTAATTTTGCTTATACATTTAATAATTATCGTGAAAGAATAGTTAAAGCTGATGATAAATTAAATGAAGATATAATGAAATCTGCTAGTGAATTAGGACTGGATAATAATCTTCATAAAGGAATGCTTACAACTATGGATGTTTTTGGTCCATATATAGATTTTGAAAGAGTTCTTGGAAGAATTCCTGATAATTTAGAAATTCTTGGTGAAGAAATGGAAGCTTTTGGCTTAATTCATATTGCAAATAGTATGGGAAGAAAAGCTACAGCTATTGCAACAGTAGTTGATTCAAAATATAGTAATGTTGTTTTATCAATCGAAGAACGTCAAACTTCATTAAATAATATGATTAGACTTGCTCTTGAAGCTATAATAAAGGAATGATTTTATGAATAAATTAAATGAAGAAATATTCAGAGCATATGATATTCGTGGTGTTTATCCAACTGAGATAAATGAGCAAACTGCTTTTACAATTGGAAAGAGTTATGGTTCTTATTTACAAGAAAAATATAATAAAGATACTTGTATTGTTTCTCATGACAATAGATTATCAAGTGAGGCTTTAACTCAAAACTTAATTAAAGGTTTAATTTCTAGTGGTATTAATATTATTAGTCTAGGTTTTACAACAACTCCGATGAATTATTATGCAAGATATATAAATAGTATGCCTGGTATTATGGTTACTGCAAGTCATAATCCTAAAGATGATAATGGTTTTAAATTTTCTTTTGATGGAATGATTAATGCTCGCGGAGAAATGATTGATGATTTCAAAAATTATACTTTAAAAGGTGAATTTAAAAATGGGCAAGGTAGAATAACAAATACCAATATTACTGATAAATACATAGAATATCTAAAGTATTCACTAAAGTATGGTAAAAATAAAAGAAAGATTGTAATTGATCCAGGAAATGGTGCAACATCATATATTGTTAGAAAAGTCTTTGATTCATCATTTTGTGATGCAAAATATATTAATGATATACCCGATGGAAATTTTCCAAATCATCATCCAGATCCAGCGGTACCTGAAAATATGAGGATGCTTCAAGATGCTGTAAAACAACATAAGGCAGATTTGGGTGTTGCATTTGATGGTGATGGTGATAGAATAGGAGTAGTTATGGAAAATGGAGAACTACTTCCAATTGAATATTTGATGCTTATATATATTAAGGATATGTTACCAAGAGTACAAAATAAAACTTTCTTATATGATATAAAATGTTCTAAATCTTTAGAAGATATGATTAAATCTTGGGGAGGAAATCCTTTGTGTTATAGAACTGGTGCATCATATACTGAATTTAAAACTCATCAAGATAATTTGCCATTTGGTGGGGAATACTCAGGTCATTTGTATTTTAGAGATAAGGATGCTGATTGTGCCAGTGCTATTTATGCAGCTTTAAGGCTTTTAGAAATCTTGAGTAAGACTAGTGAAAAATTAAGTAAGATTATAAAAGAGTTTCCGAAGTATTATTCTACACCAGAAATAAAAATACCTTGTAGTGATGATAAGAAATTTATGGTTGTCGAAGAAATAAAAAAATATGCAAAAAATAATAATTATCCATTTAATGATATAGATGGGGTAAGAATAACATATACCAATGGCTGGGCTTTAGTTCGTGCAAGTAATACAGGACCAAACTTAACATTTCGCGGTGAAGCAACAACTGAAGAAGGAGTAAAAATTCTTGAAAATATATATTTACCAATGATTCAAGAAAAACAAAAGAATATTGAAACATTATAATATAGGTGGGATTTAAAGTGGATTTAAAGGATGAATTTTTTAATAGTTTTGTGGGTGTAGATAAAGATGTAATTTTGTATGTCGTAAATAATTTAACACCAGAACAAAAAAGAATGTTAAATGAAGTATATGGCAAAACTAGTGAAGTTATAAATAATTCAACTAGAAAATATATAATGAATATAATATTTAAAGATTTATACAAGAAGCCTTTGAAAGATTATATTGCAACATCTGGTGTAAATATTCTCTCTTTGGTTGATACTTTAAAACCTTTAGAAAGAAAATTACTTTTAAAAGAATATACCATTGATAAAATGGAACCAATTGAAGTATTAACTTCTGAAGAACTTGATAGAAATAAGAAAACTCTTAGAAAGTTAAAAGATTCAGTAAGAATAAGAAGATTTAATTTAAGTAGAAAGAAAAGTTTAGATACATATAAATTATTCTTTGATTGTTTTTCTGAAGATAAAGATTTAGTAATTAGGGTTGTAAATACTTTATCTAATGAGGAAAAAGAATTGTTGCAAAAAAGGTTTGGAAGTGATTATTCATCACTTTATATGGTTGATGATGATACACAAAAATTAATTAGAAATAGTGTAATGCGAAAAGTAAAAAGAGAACTTAATATATTAAAAAATGGTGGAAAGTTTGTAACTATATTTGATTTTGTTAAAGATACTAGTGATTACGAAAAGATTAAAAAAAGAATTGATTCTTTAGATACTTTCGGAAGATCTAGTATATATAATTTATTTGGTGAAGATTTATCTAAAGAATATATTGTTTCAATAAATAGACAAAATGGAGTAATTAGAAAAGCTTATTTAGAAGTATTAAATGGTTCGAAAGAAAATAAAAAGACTAAGTCTTTGGTTGAAATTTTTGCAAAATATAAGGGAGATAATGAAACAGATAAGGAATTTTTGCAAAGAATTAATACCGCTTTAAAAGGATTAGATAAATATGATAGATATTTATTTACAAGAAAGTATGTTTATAATGAAAATTTATCAAGGATTGAAGCAAAACACTTAAAGTATGTTGTTCAAACAAGAATAAAAAGATTTTTAGTATCTGATGTTTTAGATGTTCCAACTTGTAAGGGTTTATTTGAGCGATTTAATGAAGGAGAAAAAACTGCGATTTTATATTATATAGATAAACTATTTAATGATGAAGAAAAGGCTTTGTTTAGAAAAAAATTTGGTTATGATTTTTCTGGTGTTAGTTATTTATATGATGATATTGATAATAAAGCAGTTCATCTTTTATTAGAAAGATTGGAACGTCAATTGCTTAAAGATTATAAAGCTAAACTTAATACAGGTGTTAAAACTGATGTTATTAAAGCAGTAAGAATTACTGCAAGAAGTGAAGAATATAATGATTTACGATATATTTATGGTGATGTTCTTGCTTTAGCTATTGTTTTATATGTTAGATATGGTAATAGAATAAGTTTTGATGAAATTGAAAAGATTACTGGTATTAAAGAAGCTGATGTTATAAAATATAGTGAAGAATATTTAAATAATGGAAGAGGAAGATAAAGTCGACTTTAAATAGTTGACTTTTATTTTTGTTTGTGTTTTAATAATTTTGGGTGGTTAAAATGATGAAAATACTTGAAGATTTAGAAAGAAAAATAGCACTAGGTAATATCACTGGTAACTTAGGTAAAGTTATAGAATATGATAATATGATAGTTTGTTATGTAAGTAGAAAAAGTTTAAATAAAGATTTATTTTTGTTTAATTATAATAGTGGTAAGAATAGTAGACTTGCAAAAAAGTATGATTTAGATAGAGAAATATTTTATGTATTTGATGGATTAGAAATTACTCATGATATATATGGTTTTGACAATGTTTCTGTTTTATTTAAAAATTGTAAGTTTTTTGCAAATAGATTTGTTAAAGTAGATGGTTATTTAAAGATAAAAAATTCTAATATTGAAACAGTGTTATCGATGTTTATAGTTGCTGATAATATTTTAATAGATGGATTAGATATTCCAAATCTTGGTATTAGAAAGATAAATTTTGGTGCTCGTGATGTTTTGGAAATTAATGATTTAACTATCGGGGATAATTCAAATTTTTTAAAAAATAGTAATGTTTCTTTTTGTGGAAAGGAAGTTGTTTTAAATAATACAAGTGTAAAAGCAGTTGATATAACTGTTAGTGGTGATAATTTATCTATTAGTAATTCTAATTTAGATGGGGAAAATGTTACACTTAAAGTTAATGTTATAAATGATAAGAAGAGTGAAAATATAGAAGATAGTTTTAAAGTAATTATAAATAATGATGAGATTACAAATAAAAGAATTGAGTTAGTTAGAACTTTGAATAGTTGTTGTGAAAAAATAAATAATACAAGTTTAAAAAGAATTTTAAAATGAGGTAATTTGACAAAGTGTTATCTTTATGGTAGAATATAATCTCATTTTAGATGAGATTTGGAAGTGATTTGCATGAAAAAACAAGATGAACAAAAATTTTTCTTAGCTTTGATGGCAAGAGTAGGAGATTACTCATTTATAGATATTAGAAAGTTAGATATATCTTTTGGATATAGTCCGAATACTTTAGCAGATATTGATTCATTTACAATGCATTTTAGTAAAGATGAAATAATTGATTCAATTAAAAGAGGTAATTTAGTAAGTGAAAAATATTTAAATGGTAAATTAGTTGTTGAAGATAATCAAAAACATAAACCTTTAGAAGTTATAGATAAAGAATATTATAATAACTTTAGAATAGATTTATATTTAAAAGAAAAAATAGAAAATAAACAAGAAGCAAATAATATTATTAATAAATTTAGAAGTATATGTAAAGATGAGAATATCTGGAATAGTTTTACATTTGCAGTTAAAAATAAAAATTTAGATTTAATTGTTGATATATTATTTAATTTACCATATTTAAGTTTAAGAAAGTATATGATTTATTTAATTGATGAAAGAAATAAAAATTTAAATAAAGAAAGATATCAAGAATTAAAAAGAGATAAAGCAGCATAAATTGTTGCTTTTTTACTAATTTATAAAATTTTTTTCCATAAATTAGTAAAAATGTATTATAATATATATAAGGAGTGATTTTAAATGTTTAAGAAAAAAAATGAATTAGACACAAATGGATTAAATGAAGTAATTTATTTAAGTAAAAATATTTTAAAGTTAAGTTTTGTAATATTAATTATTGGAATTATTTTAGCATCATTTATTCTTTTAAAAGAAGTTGGTGTATTTAAATTTATTGGAAGTTTACTTAATGTGTTATCACCTTTGTTTATTGGGTTTGTTGTAGCTTGGCTTTTTGCACCATTGGTTGATAAACTTACTAAAAAGGGTATGTCAAGAATAATTGCATCATTAATTGTTTATGTTGTATTTATTGTATTTTTAATAGTTTTCTTTAGAATATTTATACCAATTATATATAATGAATTAAATGAACTTATTAAAACATTACCTAGTATTACTGATAAGTTAACTGATTTTATTAATAATACTTTTGATAAATTTGATGGAAGTAGTTTTGATATTGAAGGAATTAAAGATAATATATTAGATGCTATTAGTACGTATGGTAATAGTATTTCAAGTAATTTACCAACTACAATTGTTAGTGTTATGTCTAATTTAGTTAGTGGGTTAGGTACAATATTCTTTGGTTTAATTATTGGTTTATATATGTTATTTGATTTTGATAATGTAACTAATTTATTACTTAAAGTTATACCAGTGAAACATCAAATGGAAGTTGCAACTTTAGTTGAAAGAATAGGTTCTGAAGTAAGAAAATGTGTTAATGGAACATTGTTAGTTGCATGTATGGTATTTGTTTGTGATACGATTGGATTTAGTATTATTGGTTTAAAATCAGCATTATTATTTGGTTTATTCTGTGGTATTACAGATTTGATTCCATATATTGGTCCTTATCTAGGTACTGCAGTTGCAACTGTTGTGGGGCTTACTCAAAGTCCATTGATTGGTCTTGGAGTTTTCATAATTGCATGTATTGTTCAACTTATTGAGTCTTATGTACTTCAACCAATAGTTATGAGTAAAGCAACTAATTTACACCCAATTGTTATTATTTGTGGATTATTAATTTTTGGACATTTCTTTGGAATAGTTGGTATGATTTTAGCTTCACCAATTATGTCAATATTAAAGGTTATCTGGGAATTTATAGTTGTTAAGTTTTCATTGTTTCAGGATAATGATGATGAAAGTATAAAAAAATTAAGTGAAAATTCTTGATGTATAAAGGATTTTGTGATATATTTATTAAGTAATCGTTGATGTTTGATGTTATTTAAGTTATTTTTTAGAGAGTTAGTGGTTGGTGAAAACTAATAAATGGTTTAAATAATTGCTACTTACGGAGATTAATCGGGTAATTGCGTTATAAATAATTAAGTAAATTAAAGGATGGTACCGTCATTTATATGACTCCTTTTGGTATCATTCTTTTTATTTTGAAGGAGGATTTATGAAAATATTTGTTGTTGGGGGTAAAAGTGGTAGTGGAAAAAATGAAGTTGCTAAGATGATTGAAGAATATTACATTTATAAGTTAAAGAAATGTGTTATTACAGAGTTTAGTAAGTATTTAAAAGTTTTTGCTAAAGAATTAACTGATTGGGATGGAGTAAGTCAAGCAAAACCTAGAGATTTCTTACAAGAATTTGGTGGGATAATTAGAAACTATGATAAGAGATTTTTTACTAAGAGAATGATTGAAGATATTGAAATTTATAAAAATGTAGTTGATGTAGTTGTTATAAGTGATGCACGACTTCCTTTGGAATTTGAAGATATGAAAAATAATTTTGATGATGTAACTAGTATTTTAGTGGTTAATCAATTTTCTCCATCTAAGCTTACTATTAAACAACAAAGTGATATAACTGAAACTGCATTAGAAAATTATGATGAATTTGATTATATAATTGCTAATGATAAATTAGAAGAAACAAAAAATAAAGTATTTAAAATATTGGAGGGTTTGGAATGAATATAAAAGATTTATTTATAGATTATTTTGTTAGTTTAGATCATAAACAAATACCAAGTGCACCGGTTGTACCTGAAAATGATCCATCAGTTTTATTTAATACAGCAGGAATGCAACCGTTGATTCCATATTTAATGGGGGAAGCTCATCCATATGGAAAAAGATTATGTGATTATCAAAAATGTATTAGAACTAATGACTTGGATTCTATTGGAGATACTACTCATCATACATTTTTTGAAATGCTTGGTAATTGGTCTTTAGGAGATTACTTTAAAGATGAAAGTATTACATGGAGTTTTAATTTTTTAACTAAAGTTTTAAATATTCCAGTTGAAAGAATTGCTGTTACTGTTTATGCAGGGGATGGTAATATTCCTTTTGATCAAGTAAGTTATGATAAATGGACTGAGTTAGGTATAGATAAGGGACATATTGCTAAGACAATAGATGATAATTTTTGGATAGCTGGAGCTAGTGGACCTTGTGGACCTGATACAGAAATATTTTATTTTAGAAGTGATGATGAAATACCTTGTACTTTTGATCCAGAAGATAATAGATGGGTTGAAATATGGAATAATGTATTTATGCAATATTATAAGGATGATGAAGGAAATGTTACAGAACTTCCTAAGAAAAATGTTGATACAGGAATGGGTGTTGAGAGAATTACTGCAGTACTTGAAGGAGTAAAAGATAATTAATTATCAAGTATATGGAGTGATGTTATTGATTTAATTTGTGATATTACTAAACTTCCTTATGAAGGTAATGAAGAATCTATGAGAATTATTGCAGATCACTTAAGAACTGCAGTATTTATTAGTGCAGATCCAGCAGGAATTAAACCAAGTAATACTGATCAAGGTTATATTTTAAGAAGATTAATAAGAAGAGCAATAAGACATGCTAAGAAATTAAATATTGATATTAATAGTGATTGGGAACAAAAAATAGCTTTATTAATAATAAATAAATATAAGAAGTATTATAGTGAATTATCTTTGAATGAGGCTGTTGTTTTGGAAGTATTAAAAAATGAAAAAGATAAATTTAATAGAACTTTGGAAAAGGGATTGAGAGAATTTAATAAGATTTCAAATAAAGATATTGATGCTACTACTGCATTTCATTTATATGATACATATGGTTTTCCAATTGAATTAACTGTGGAACTTGCTAAAGATGCTGGTATTAATGTAGATACACAAGGTTTTAAAGAAAAATTTAAGGCTCATCAAGAATTATCGAGAACTGCATCTGCTGGTAAATTTAAAGGTGGACTTGCAGGTAATAGTGAAATTGAAACTAAGTATCATACTGCAACACACTTACTTAATGCAGCATTAAAAATTGTTGTTGGACCAGATGTTCATCAAAAGGGAAGTAATATTACTGATGAAAGAATGCGTTTTGACTTTAGTTGTGATCATAAATTAAGTGATGATGAAAAAAGAGGGGTTGAAGAATTAGTAAATAAGTGGATTAATGATGCATTGGATGTTCGTGTTGAAGAAATGAAAAAAGAAGATGCTATAAAAAGTGGAGCTGAATGTATGTTTATTGAAAAATATCCAGATATTGTTACAGTTTATACAATTGGAGATAATGTTTCAAAAGAATTATGTGGAGGTCCACATGTTAAAAATACCAGTGAATTAGGTCACTTTAAAATAATAAAAGAAGAAGCATCATCTGCAGGTGTAAGAAGAATTAAAGCTGTATTAGAATAACAAAAGAACTGAGTTAATTGCTCAGTTTTTTGTTAAAAAGTAGATTAAAAGAAGGAATTAAAATGGTAGAGAATTTAGATAATATAATAAATAGTATTGATAGTTTTATTCTTTATAATTTACAATTTTCTGTTGTGTTTTGGGAAAGGTGCTGATATAATTTAATTAGTAATAGGAGAAATTATGGAATATTTGAGTGTTTATGATGAGAATAAAATAAATTTTAGTTTTTCTTATATAAAGGATGAATTATAAGATGTTAAATGGGTAACTAGGAATGAGTTAATTGATATGTATAATCAAGGTATATTTGATAAGAATGCTTTTTTTGATGAAGTAGTAAATGGTAATTAAAAAGGAGATAGAAAGTAATATGGAAAATGTTAATGCTAAAGATTATTTAGGTAAGATTGTTGAAATAAAGATTGATAGACCTTTGGGGAGTAGACATCCAAAACATGGGTTTATGTATAATTTAAATTATGGGTATATTCCAAATACTATAAGTGGTGATGGTGAAGAACTTGATGCTTACTATGTAGGTGAATTTGAACCAGTAAGAGATGGAAGTGGCAAAGTTATTGCAATAATTCATAGAACTAATGATGACGATGATAAGTTAATTGTTTCTAAAGATGGATTTAATTATTCTGATGATGCTATCAGAGCTTTGACTGAATTTCAAGAAAAATATTTTGAATCTATTATTGAAAGGTAGTGTTTTTGTTTGAAAAAGGTTGTTATTAATAATAAAAAGTAAAGAACGTTATTTATTCTTTACTTTTTCTATTTTTATTGTGTAACCAATTGGTCCAAGTATTTTTAGTAGACTTAATATTGATGGTGAAGATGTACCACATTCAATTCTAGCTATTTTTTCTCTAGATACTCCGGAATACTTGGAAAATAAATCTTGTGTTAAGTTATTTTCTTTTCTAAAACTAATGAATTCTTTTATAAATATTTCATTTAATTCTTCTGGGTTATAAGCTACTTCAATATAATTTTTATCATAATCCATATGTTCTCACCAGCTATATTGTATCAAATATGATACTAAAAGTCAATGTAACTGTTGTAAATTAGTACGAAATTTTGTATAATTTTACTTAGGTGAAGGAAATATGGAAAAATTTTATGATTATTATACGAAAGAAATCAAAGAAGATTCATTACCTGTTGGAAATGAATATGACTTTCTACTTGAAAGAAACAAAAATTATATGAATTATGTTGCATTATCTTTTGATGCAAAAAAAATCACTTATGAAGAATTGCATGAAAGAATCGATGAATTTGCTCGTGCACTATACAAAAGAGGTATAAGAAAGGGTACTTGTGTTGGTGCTGTTTTAGTTAATACACCAGAATCTGTATATTTATTGTATGCATTAAAAAAGCTTGAAGCTCAAGTAGTGGGGCTTAGTCCTTTGAATAATGAATACAAAATGCAAAGAGATATTGAAATGACTAAACCTGAATTTATTATTTCTGTTGATATGATGTATGGAAATTTTAAAAATCCAGCTAAGAGTTTAAATATTACTCCAATACTTTATTCTCCGCTTGAGTCATTAAATAAGAATGGTTTAAAATTTCTTTATAATGCTAAACAATTTGTATCTGGAAATAAGATACTTAAAAAGAGCAGTAATTTAATGAATATTGTTAAAGATGGAAAAGATTTTGATGGAGTAGAATATCCTGAACATGTTAAAGGAAGTACTACGGATATTATGTTTACTGGTGGTTCTAGTGGTATTCATAAAGGTGTTGATTTAGATGGTGGTGCTTTAAATAGTGTTGTTAAAGCATTAGATTATGTGTTAGTATTAGAACCTGGTATGGTTCATTTAGGAAATATTCCTTTTGGTCATATGTGTTTTGGTAGATTAGTTCTTCATTACTGTTTATGTAAAAATTTGGAATATGCATTAACTTTAAAAGCTATGCCTAAAGATTTTTATAGTGAACTTGTTAGAACTCATGCTAATGGTGCTATGGGAGGTCCTGTTCATTGGGAAATTTTAAGTCAAGATAAAAATTTAAAACCTTGGACATTACATAATTTAATTCAACCTTTATCTGGAGGAGAAATGTTTAAGCCTCAAAAATTAATTGAAGCTAATAAAGCATTAGAATATGCTGGATGTATAACTCCAATTGGAAATGGTTTAGGTTTAACTGAAATGTGGGCACCTACTCATGTATGTATGGGAGGCAAAAATACTCCTGGTACTATAGGTTATCCAATTCCATTTGTTAATTCTAAAATTGTAGATTCTAAGACTTTTAAAGAATTGCCTATGGGAACACCTGGCGTATTACTTGTTAATGGACCTGGAATGATGCTTAGATATCATGAAAACGAAGAAGAAACAAATGCTGTATTTGTATATGATGAAAATGGTGTTAAATGGTATAATACAAAAGATGTTGCTGTTAAACATGAAAATGGTGAATATGAGTTTGTTGGTCGTGTTAAGAGAAATTTTGTTTCTGGTGTAGATAATATTTATCCAGAACAAATTGAACAATTACTTCTTCAAATACCTGAAATCAGAGAAGTTTTAGTTACATCAATTCCTGATGATAAAGAACAATTCTTACCTAGTTATCATGTTAGTTTAAATGATTTTGATTGTAATAAGACTGTTTTAGAAAATAAAATATTTACATTAATTCAAAATACTTTAGGTACTAGTGCACTTCCTGGATATATAGAATATTATGAAAATGCTTTACCAAGAACTGATAATGGTAAGTTAGATCCTAAGGCTATGGAAGAAAAAGATAAAGAAAGAATTGAAAATAATAATTTAGTTAAAACTAGAGTTAGATAAGCTACTTAATAGTAGCTTTTCTTTTGCTTGAAAAAAGAATGTATTTGTGATATTATTAAGTTAGAATTGGAAGTGGTAGACATGGGATTTTATTTCTCAATTAGTGCATTGATTATTATTTTATTATTTACTTATAATTTTTTGGCTAAAGAAAGGGTAAATAATATTGAAACTAAGATATACAAATATTTATTATTTTTAACTATATTTGGTTTATCTATGGATATTACTACTTGTATTTTATTTAAGGTTGGTGTAGATATAAATAGCTTTTGGTATTCAATGGGTTCAAAGTTAGTATTTGTTTATTTTGTTTTATGGTTACTACTTTTTTCTTATTATATTAAATGTATTAGTTTGCCTAATCGTGGTAATTATAAAAGTAAAATGATGAGTACGTTTTATTATTTTGTATTGTGTTTAGCTTTTGTTGTTCCTTTTATATTAATTTTACCTGTTAATTTTAAATTGGAGGGAGATGTTATAATTCCGAATGGAATTCCTGTTTTTATTACTTATACTGTTTCTTTTTTACTTATTTTATATTCTGTTTATATTGCTATAAGATATCACAAGAATATTGAGGGAAAAAAATTAAGACCTTTATATATTTTTTGTATTTTAATGCTTTTAAATTTTATAATACAAAGTTTGTTTCCATCTGCATTTTTAATAAATTATTTATTATCACTTGTTGTGGTTATAATGTATTTTACAATAGAAAATCCCGATGTAAAAATGATTCAACAATTGAATGCTGCGAAAGATGCTGCGGAGAAAGCTAATCAAGCAAAGACTGATTTTTTATCTAGTATGTCTCATGAAATTAGAACACCTTTAAATGCTATTGTTGGATTTAGTAATTTGCTTTTAGATGATAAAAATTTACCTGATAGTGCTAAAGATGAAGTTAATGATATAGTTATGGCATCAGATAATTTGCTTGAAATAGTTAATGGTATTTTGGATATATCTAAAATTGAAGCTGGTAAACTTGAAATTGTTAATACTGAATATGATGTTAATAAAGTAATTAAAGAATTAGTATCACTAACAAAAGGAAGACTCGGAGATAAACCAATTGAACTTATTACAAAGTTTGATGAATCTATTCCATCAGTATTATATGGTGATGCATCAAGATTAAAACAAATATGTGTAAATATTTTAACTAATGCTGTTAAATATACAAAAAAGGGAAGTATAACATTTACAATAAATAGTATTGTTAAAAATGGAGTATGTAGATTAATTATTTCAGTTGAAGATACAGGTATTGGTATAAAACAAGAAAATATTGGTAAGTTATTTAATAAGTTTGAAAGATTAGATTTAGAAGATAATGTTACAATAGAAGGTACAGGTTTAGGTCTTGCAATTACAAAGAGATTAGTTGATTTAATGAATGGTAATATTGTTGTACAAAGTGTATTTGGTAAGGGTTCTAAGTTTACAGTATCTATTGACCAAAGGATTGTGGAAAATCCAACGATAAAACTTGAAGCACAAGAGACATATGGTAAGGTGAAAGTTAAAGATAAGTTAGTTTTAGTTGTAGATGATAACAAGATTAACTTAAAAGTTGCAGAAAGATTACTTGGAACATATGGAGTTAAAACAGAATGTGTTGAAAGTGGATTTATTTGTATAGATAACTTGAAAAGTGGTAAAAAATATGATTTAATATTAATGGATGATATGATGCCAAGGATGAGTGGAGTTGAAACATTAAAAAAAATTAAATCAGAGATTAAAGATTTTAATATACCGGTGATTGCATTAACTGCGAATGCCTTAACAGGTATGAAAGAAAAATATATTAGTGATGGTTTTGATGATTATCTAGCTAAACCTATTAATAAAGAACAATTAAATAGAGTAATTAATGAATATTTAAATACGGAGGGATAAAAATGAAAGATGTAAATATTTTAATTAATAATGGTGCTAATGTTAAAAAAGCTTTAGAGTTATTTGGAGATATGGAAACATACGATGCAACACTAGAAACATTTTTACAAGAAGTACCTGGAAAGCTTGAAAAAATTAAAGCTTTAAAAGAAATTGGAGATATGGCTAATTATGCTATTTTAGTTCATTCATTAAAAAGTGATGCAAGATATTTTGGTTTTGAAGAACTTGGTGAAATTGCATATCAACATGAATTAAAAAGTAAAGAAAATGATATGTATTATGTAACTGAACATTTTGATGAATTAATGGGTGAAGCAAATAGAGTTGTAAATGTTGTTAAAAAATATATGGGTGTTGGAGGTGTAGTAGATACACCAGAAGTTAAACACTCAAATGGAAAAAAAATATTAGTGGTAGATGACTCAAATATTATTAGAAATTTTATATTAAAAATATTAGATGATTCATATGAAGTAATAAGTGCTAATGATGGTAAAGAGGCTATAGATATATTAGATGATGAAAGAAAAAGAAATGATATTAAAGCAGTATTACTTGATTTAAATATGCCAAATGTTAATGGCTTTGAAGTATTAGATTTTTATAAAAATAAAGATTTATTTAGAAGTATACCTATTTCAATTATAACTGGAGTAGATGATAAGGAATCAATTAATAAAGCTTTTAAATATCCAATTGTTGATATATTACTTAAACCATTTAATGAAAGAGATGTAAAAAGAATATTAGAGAAAACTATAAACAGTAACATTTAAAAAAGAAGTGTTGATTACTTCTTTTTTCGTTTTAATAAAGCTAGTGATTCTTCATTTGCAAATATTCTATCTTGCATACGATGAAGATTAAAACTTATCCATTCATTCCATGCTTCGTTATTAGGATTTAAGGCAATGCTAGCAAGTAATTCGCGATATTCTTTTCGATATGGAACATAGTTTTTGGAAAAATATATTGCTGGTAGAGGTAATTCAAATAAATTATTACCCATTGTTTTATTTGTTAAGTCTTGAAATGTTATGTGTTGGAAACATCTAGCAAGTCTTGTGTTACCATCTTCGAATACTTGTAATACAGCAATTAAGCCATGCATAATAAATGGTTTTATAAATAATTCTTCTTCATCTTTTATTGGTGTATTAAAATATTTACATAATAGAAGTGTTGATTCTTTGATATCATCATAAGATATTGGAAAATAATTTATTACTGGTTTATTATCTTCAATATAACCAACATAATGATGATTGTTTGTTCTAAAACCTTCATTTATCGTATTTCCATTACTTGTTCCACGCATTAATATTTCGTGAGCTTTTTTTATTATTGCATCATTTAATGGTGTATTTTCTTTTAAAAGTTTACGCACTAAATATCTGATTGCAGTAGAGTGATGTGTTTCATTATAGGTTCTTAGAAAGTTTACATTTTCTCTTTCTAATACATGATTATCAATTATTTCTGAATTCATCAAAGCTTTAAGTATTGATTCTTGTGTTTCTTTACTATACTTTAATATGTCTTCGATGTATTCTATATATAATTCTTTAGTGAAATTCATTAACTTTTCAATATCACTACTTAGTTTTAAATCATCAATATAGTCGAATAATCTAACATCGACGATTTTTTCACGTGCTTCTTTTAAATCTTTTACTTGGAAATATTCTAGGTCTTCCTTGGTATATGACATATAAATCTCCCCTTTAAATTGGTTATTATTTTAGCACTATTTCTTCGTTTTGTCAACTTTATTAAAACATAAATTTGCATTTTTCTACCAAATGTGGTATAATTACTATAACTTGAGGGGGTTATTGTTATGTATACAACTAAAAACATATTAGATGATTTATCTTTACTTGGGTTAAAAGAAGTAGGAAATGAAAAACAAATTAAGTATTCTTGGAAGAAAACTTTAAAAAAGGTACATCCGGATATAGGTGGAGATACTTTAACTTCACAAAGGGTGAATGAAGCATATGAAAAACTTATGAATTTTGTTCATACACATGATCAAAGCTTTTTAGAATACTTTAATTTACTTATAAAGTTAGTAATTGATTCATTAAATAATTATGAGTTAAATAGTTATTGTAGTGATATAATTATTTGTATTGATGAATATTTGACATATGGGTGTAACCCATTAGTTGGATATAATACTTGTTTAAATAAAATACATAATATATATAGAAACTTAGCAAGTAACTTAAATATAAAAGGAAGTTTTAATTATAATCAAACATTAAATGATTTTTATAGTAGTTTATTAAATAAAGATATACCTGTTGATTATTATCCTTTTTTAGAAAAATATAAAAATTATGAAGAATATAATGCTTTAGAAAATCAAATTATAGGAATAATTAAAGAATCTTTATATAATAATGACGCAAAAAAATTGATAAATGCAGAAAAGAAAATTGATGCATTATTTAGTATAGATAGATTAATAAATACTTATTTACCATATTTTAAGGATATGAAAAATAAAATACATCACAGAATTATATCAATGGAATATGAAGAAATATTAGCTTGTTATTTAACAAAGAGATACGATAATATTGAATTTAAAGTAAATAGATTAATTCAAGATATAAAACTAAGCTATACTTTTCAAGGTAGTATATATGATAAATTATTACGTGCTCGTGATAAAGCATATAGATACTTTTATATAAATAAGGATATATCAATTATGATGTATGATGATATAGATGACTTTATTAATGGAAAAAAAGATATATCTATTCTTGATAAGATATTAAATAATGATTTTAAGAGTAAAAGTGAATATTTAAAAGTATTATCTTTAGATAGAAAAGGTAGTTTATTTATATTAAATAGAAAAAGTGACGTACCTGATATAGCGGTTTTATATGCAGGTATTGTAAATGATGTAAGTAATGATTCTATTTATGCAACAGGATTAAATTATTTAAGAAGTCAAGATGCAACTATAGAAAAAGATTTCTTTTTAAATAATTATGTATCAATAGATGAATACTTATCTAATGCTAAATTTTTAGGGGTTAAATTATATGTTGCATCACCAGTTATTATTTTATATACTAATGGTTTAGTGGATATTTGCTTATCAAAAGATAAGGAAATATTTGTGGCGCCTGCAAGAATGATTGTAAGAAGTGTAAAAGAAAGTGATGAAGAATTATCTAAATATCAAGATAAAGAATTTTTAAAAGAAGAAGTTACTAAGTATTTACAAGAACGAATTTGTAAAAGTAGAATGAGGGTAGGTAAAAATGGAATATGTTGAAGCTTTAGAAATGCTTAAATTAAGTGAAGATTTTAGTGATGAAGATTTAAAGAAAGCTTATAAAAGTGCATCAAAAATATATCATCCAGATTTAGGTGGTTCAACAGAAATGATGCAAAAAGTTAATGAAGCATATGATTTATTATTAAAAAAGCCAAGATATATACATATAACTAAAAGTTATAATACAATTAGTTATCATGAAGAATGGGTTATGCAATTAAAAGAAAAACTTGCAGATGCAAAAGAAAATGATTCAAACTACATTGAAATAATGAAAATTATAAAAGATTTTGAAAATATGAATATAACTGGTATGACTTTAATGGATATACATAGAGAATTTGTTAATGCAAATAAAGAGATACTTGATATATTTTATGAAATAAAAAGAAGGTTCTTTAAAGAAAATTATATATCAAAAGATTTTAAATATGATATTGATTTTACTAGTACATTAACTAAGTTATACTTTGATTTAGAGAAAACTAAGTATGAATTTGATCATTATGTTTATAGTAGTATTGTTATTAGTGAAGTAGTAAAGAAAAATGTTGGTAATTTCTATTATAAGTTTTTAGAAGATAAAGTCATGGAAATTTGTAATCAAGTATGTAAAGAGTATTTTGATAGTAAGTCTATTTTAGATAAAATAAATATTATTAATAATAAAGTTAATAGTTTATATGTTATTTATGAAGATAGTTTAAATGTTATTGATAATTTAATGATGGTTAGTAATAATGAAGTAATTAAAAGAGAAATAGATAAAATGAATAATGATTACTATAGTAATTATGGAAGACTTAATGAATTATTAGTTAGTGTATATTCATCAAAGAAAAAGGAAGATATTAGAAAAAGTATTAAGATTAAAGAATATGTCACTCATAAATATATTAATAATAGTGAGTTATTAAGAAGGATGTTACTTGATATTCATTATGTTAATATTGGTATTATAAAAGAAGAAGTTTTAGATGTTATATTAGATAGAAATTATGAGAATGTTAATGAATATAATGATGCTGTTTATAAGTGTATTAGTAAGAGTGGTATAATATTTGTTAATAATAAACTTATTACTAATTATTCTACATGTATTGGTGTTTTACAATCTGAATATGATGGAAAAGTAAATTTTGGTGGTAAATGGATTAGTAAAGAATATTTTTATGATCATTATGAATCATTATCTATGATGCTTAGAGATGCTGAATTTATCGGAGAAGTACTTAATAATGGTGATGTATTATTATACACCAATAATATATTTGCTATATATAAAGGAAATGATGGAATTTACTTTAAATACTTTGACAAGAGCCGTGGTAAAAGAATAAATCATCCGGATATAGACAAGTATAAGAATAAATTAATTTTAAAAAATGAAATAATTGAATTTTTAAATAATGAGGTTACTTATGAAAATGATAGATTGTCAAAGTAAAACATATTATGAACCAGATTCTTTGGAAGTAATATATCAAAAAAAAATTCAGATAATTGTTGATGATGCTAATAGATATGCTTTAGTTAGTCCGAATTATTCTGTTATTGAATATAGATACTTTTATAAAATGATAAAAGATTTATATGCTGAATATGCAATTAAAGTGTTAAAAAAGTTTAAGTTACCTTTAGATAGTTTTAGTTATAAAGATAATTATGATTTTGATAGATTAGTGTTAGAATTAAATATATTTGTTATATTAAATACTGGTAAATCTGAGCTATCTAGTGATTTAATGACATCTTACAAAAGTGTAAGAGACTATGATGTTGATTCACTTGAATATCAATATGCAGAAATGATTAATAGATATATTGAGTTTTGTGGTAATAAAAAAATGGATTCAATGGGTTTAAGATATATTGAAGAATTTATTAATAAATCATATATGGATTATGCTAAAAGTAAATTAGATGGTTTAAACATACATCCTGATTTAGATATATTCGTACCATTTGATGTATTTGTAATTAAACTTGATAATATAATAAATGAGTATTGGTATAAAAAAGATATAATGGTAAAATTAGAAAATATAACAATGAGTTATTATGTTGAATCAGGAGTTGTGTATGATGGGAAAATAAATAAACTTATGCATGATGCATTTAACAATATAATTGAAAATAGAGATTTAGAAGAGTTTTATTTAAATAGATTTAATAGAGAAATAAGACTTAATAATACATTAGAAAGAAGGAAGTAAAATGAGTAGTATTAAATATTTGTTAAAAGAATTTAATGATATTAATAAAGCTAAGTTAAAGTTTGTTAACCAATCTATTGATGAGTTAAGAAACAGTGATTTAATGGTACCAATAGGTATTGGACAGTTTGCTATGGATGAGAGATTAATCAAAGTATTTAAACAATATCAAATACCTCTTTTAGAAGAAAATGCATTTACTTATATAGAGTATATGGTGTTTTATGAAGAATATATTAAAAGTTTAGAGAAAGTTATATTTACCACTGATTCAATGATCAGAGCTTTTGATAAAACTAAGTGTATTGGTAAAATAAATGATTTTTATTTATTAATAGTTTGTTTAAGTCTGGGTTATATGGCAAATAAGATTGAACTGGAATCTGTTATTAATATATTAGGTAGTGCAATTAAATTTAATTATACTAAGTATAGTAAAGATAATTTATTGCTTAAAGCTTTAAGTAATTACTTTGATAATAATGGTAATTTTGTTAAATATGGTAATGGTTTAGAATTAGTTGAGTTATTAAAGAAATTATATAAAGGAAATATTGAAGAAAACAAGATGCATAAAAAAGTTGATGTTATTTGTAATAGTTTAATTATTAATATTGGTGTTAGTTATGATGAGTTTTTAGAAAATATAAAAGAAGAATTTGTGGAAGATAAAAAGAAAATAAAACGCGAAAAGGTTGAAGTAGAAGAACATCTTCCAGAGGAAGAGACTAGGGAAAAATATCCATTTTTAAGTAAAGAAGAAAAAGAAATATATGAGTATTGTTCAAATAATATAGAAAGTATTAGTTATAGAAGTGATTATCAATATTATTTAGAAGCTTGCAAAGATATTCAAAGTTTAGATCTGTTATATCAAGATTTAGAAAATAGTGAAGTGTTAGAAATTAAAAATGAGGTAATGGAAAAGTTGTATAGTTTAGTAAGACTTATTGGTCCATTAAATTATAATAGAGAAAAAGAAATTGTGTTTTTAAAAAATAGTAAGAGTAGTTTTTATGTAAGTGATGATATATTAAAAATAGATAAAGGGTTAAGAAAAAAGATTAATACACTTTTTGATAAGTTATTAAATAATGTTAATACTAGAACTGTTTTAAATAATAATATTAAAAGAGGTGAATTATTATTTGTAAATGATTCTAATTTAGTTTTGACTTATTGTAAGTTATGTAGTGATACTTCATTAGTAATAGGTATTCATCCGGTGAAGGAAGGAATGAATGAAGATATAAATAGATATTTACTTAATAAAAAGTATATTGAAAGTTTAAAAGTGTTAGTTAAAGATAATAATAGTCGTGAAGAATTAGTTAGTAGTAGTAGACTACTTGTTAAAACAAGAGACTAAGGAGGTTAATATGAGACTAGATGAAGCTATTAAAATATTTGAAATTGGAAAAAGATTTACAAAAGAAGAATTAAAGAAAAGATATATTATGTTATCTAAAGCAAATCATCCGGATTTAGGTGGTAGTAAAAGTGATATGCAAAAAGTTAATGAAGCATATGAATTGTTAAAAGAAATTACTATAAATAGTGAAGATTTATCATATTATAATACTTTACTTAATAAGTTACTTACTTATAGAAGTAATACTATATATAATACAGATACTATAGAATATAAATATGCTTTAAGGGTTAATAATTTAATATCTAGTTTTGCATATAGTAGTGAAAATAAAGATACATTAGATTTTAACTTTAAAAATATATTAGTTCAAATTAGAAATGCATTTAATGATTATTTAATGGAAGTATCAAAAAATATACCTAGTATTTATAAAAGCAAATTTAAAACGATAGAAAATGAATGTTCTTTTGATAAGTATGTTTTAAATGTAAAAAAAGTATTAAATGAATATAAGATGATTAATGATAGTTTAAGTGATGCAATTAATTCAATTGATTTAAGTGTTGATATCAATATAATGGAAGAAATATTAAAGATTAAAGAAGATGTATTTAAAGAAATTGTACTTAATAAAATAGATTTAAATACTGCATGTGGTAAACTTAGAACTCTTGCAATTACTTTGATTATGCAAAGAATGAATTTTGATAAAAAAATAAATGAAACATATAAAGTGATACTTGAAAAATTTTATAAAAGAATGATAGAGTTAGATTTTAAAGAAAGTGATGATATTAAATCAACTATTAATTTATTAAGTAGTGTATTAAATAAACTAAAATCTTTAGATGGGCATCTAGATAAATCTAGTGACTTAGATGAATTAAGTAATATAGATTTTGAAAATAAAATGAATGTTTTAGATAAAGGTATTGAACAAATATATATAAGTGTAAGTAATAAATCTAATCCATATGAATTTGTTATTAGAAAAAGTGAAAATGAAAAATTTGTTTATTTTGATAGAAAAGATAAAAATGGTAATGTTGAAGTTTATGTACAAGGTAAAAAAGGTTTTTACGAAAATTATATGAAGTTATCAGAGTTTTTAGATAAAGCTAATTATCTTTTTGTTAAATCTAATGGAGGAGTACTTATCTATATGTATGAAGATGTTGGTATTTATGTAGGAAGGGATGCATCAATATATGTAGATAAAATTAATTATGAATGGTATTCTGTAAATTTTAAAAGTGATAGATATGAAGATAAGTCTGAGTTAATGTTTGATATATATGAATCGTTTTATAAAGAAAAAGAAAAGACAAAATCAAGATAAATTTAGTGAAACTTGTGGACAAATACTTAAAAAAGTGGTATAGTTTAGTTGTTAGTTTATTGACAAACCAGTAATTAATAGGATTTTTATAGAGAACTAATGGGTGGTGGAAATTAGTAAATGAATATTAATGAAGATAGTGTCTAAAAAAATAAACGGGTAAGCCCGATATAGCAGGTAATAAAGATGCATAGATTCTATGAATTAAGGTGGCACCGCGGATAATAATTCGTCCTTAAGCTATATTAATTTATAGAATTTTTTAATTGAAGGAGGATGTTTATGAAAGGAAATATGTACAGAGATATTTATTGTGGAGAAGTTGATTCTTCATATATAGGAAAGGAAATTAGGTTAGCTGGTTGGGTTAATAGTGTAAGAAATTTAGGTAATTTAGTATTTATTACTTTAAGAGATGAAACTGGTATTGTTCAACTTATTACAAAGTCTAGTGAATATAAAAATTTACATAAAGAAGCAACAGTTACAATAACAGGTAAAGTTTTAGCAAGAACACCAGATATGGTTAATAAAAATATGAAAACTGGAGAAGTTGAAGTAGAAATTAGTTCTTTAGAAGTTTTAGGAGATTGTATTAATACATTACCTTTTGAAATTAATAAATCAAAAGAATCTAATGAAGATACAAGACTTAAATATCGTTATTTAGATTTAAGAAATGAAGAAGTTCATAATAATATTATTTTTAGAAGTAAAGTAATTGATTTTATAAGAAGTGAAATGAAAGGAATGGACTTTTTAGAAGTTCAAACTCCGATTATTACTGCAACAAGTCCTGAAGGAGCTAGAGATTTTATTATTCCATCAAGAAAGTTTGCAGGCAAGTTTTATGCACTACCTCAATCACCACAAATATTTAAACAATTATTAATGGTATCTGGATTTAATAAATATTTTCAAATAGCACCATGCTTTAGAGATGAAGATCCAAGAAGCGATAGATTATATGGAGAATTTTATCAACTTGACTTTGAAATGAGTTTTGCAACTGATGAAGATGTTTATAAAGTTGGTGAAAAAGTTTTTTATGATGTATTTACTAAGTTTAGTAATAAATATGTAAGTCCAGCACCTTTTAGAAGAATAAAGTTTAAAGATGCAATACTTAAATATGGTAGTGATAAACCAGATTTAAGAAATCCTCTTATTATTCACGATATAACTGAAGTGATGAATAAAACTGATTTTGCACCATTTAAAGATACAACTGTTAGATGTATTAAAGTAGAAAATATTGAAAAATCTAATTCTTGGTATAAATCTATGGAAGAATATGTAAAAGGTATTCATGGTAATTTAGGTTATATTCAAGTTAAAGATAATATGGAATTAAAGTCATCACTTACTAAGTTTATGAGTGATGAAGTTAAAAATGAACTAATAAATAAAATGAATTTACATGTCGGGGATGCTTTATTTATTGTAGCAGATAAAAATAGATGTGCTAGAATAATGGGCAATTTAAGAACTAAGTTAGGTAATGAACTTAATTTAATTGATAAAGATAGATATGAATTTTGTATTGTAAATGATTTTCCATTCTATGAAGAAAATGAAGAAACTGGAGCAATTGAGTTTTCTCACAATCCATTTAGTATGCCAAAAGGTGGACTTGATGCTTTAAATAATAAGAATCCATTTGAAATTGAAGCTTATCAATATGACTTTGTTTGTAATGGTTATGAAATGGCTTCAGGGGGAGTAAGAAATCATTCACCAGAAGTTTTAAAGAAAGCATTTGCTTTAGTTGGTTATGATGAAGATGTTGTAAGAAGTAAATTCCCAAGTTTATATGAAGCATTTAAATATGGTGCTCCACCTCATGCAGGTATGGCTCCAGGACTTGATAGAATTATTATGCTTTTAAAAGATGAAGAAAATATTAGAGAAATTGTACCATTCCCAATTGGTGCAAATGGTGCGGATGCTATGATGGGTTGTCCAGGTGAAGCTTTCCCAGAACAATTAAAAGAAGCACATATTAAAATAGATAATTAATTAAAAGGGCTGATTTAGAAAAATCTGAATAAGTCAATAAAAAGTGGACACTAAAAAAGAATTTTTAGAACCCTAATTCGGCTTTATACTGAATTGGGGTTT
>CAKOKR010000006.1 GCA_934095965.1 uncultured Bacilli bacterium | reverse complement strand
TATTGGTAGTCTATATTTTAGTAAGTACAATTATGTATTTTGCTCTAAGAAAAATGCGAAATGAAAATATAATTGAAACGATAAAAGATGAAAATATATAGTACTAAAGATTATTGATATGAAAATATTGATAATCTTTTAAAATGTTAAAAAAAATAGCAACATGTAAAGTCAAAATTGCGTGTTAAATATATGTTTTTATGTTAATATTTATCTGTAAGAGCTATAACTTATAATTTATATATAGCTCGATGTAAAAGAGTTTTTTTATTGAAGAAGGTAAATATGAAAAAAAGAATATAGATTCAGAAAAAATAAGTATCTCATTTAAAATGAAAAATGATGTATTAAACACAGAAAATTTATTTAAACAAATAGAAAAATTAAACTATCCGAAGATATATTTCTAATACACTTTCAATTTATTAAAAAATAGGTTATAATATCTTTTAAAGAAAGAGGTATTATAATGAATTACAACTTAGGTAAAATGATATCAAAAGCACGAAAAGATAAAAATTTAAGTCAAAGTGCTTTAGCTGATAAATTACATGTAAGTAGACAAACCATAAGTAAGTGGGAAAATAATACTAGTGTACCTGATCATGATTCAATTAAAGATTTATGTAAAGAATTAGATTTAAAACTAGAAGTATTTGAAAAAATCTTATGGAATTATTCTATCGAAGATAAAAGAAGAAAAACAAATAAAGTAATGTTTATAATACTTGGTATCATCATAATTATTAATGTATTTATGTTTATGTTAGTAAAATATAAAAATAAATTTGAAGTATATAAAGTTAGTATCATGGAAAATAATGTAATTAAAATGACTAACGGGGTATTTATTAAATCTAATGTTAATTACTATTTGCAATTTGGAGGAATAACTTTAAAAAATGAAGATGATATTAAAAACTATAAAATAAAATTATATTATAAAAAAGATAATGATTATAGATTTATGGCAGACTTTAATGCAAATGAAACTCTTGTGTTAAATGAAAAAAATGGTTACGGAGAATACTTTGGTAAACACTTTGACCAAAATAATGTCTATATAGATTTAATAAATAAAAGTGATAATAAAGTAGTAAATAGTTACAAACTAAATTTTAAATTATTATTCAGAGACTCAAAAATGTTTTATTTTAAAAATCCATCCGGAGCTCTCGAAGATATAGATTGGAATGAAACTGAAGATAAAGATTGTATGATAGAAAAATTAAATAAAATTGGATATAAGTATGAAGATGACTATTATGTAAAAGAAACAAAAGATGGAAGTTTTATATATTATCCATTAATTAACATATTTTACTTTAAAAAAGATAACTTATTCTTACAATATAATGTTACATTTAATAAAATAACTGGTAAATCTTTTGAGTATAATGAAAAAACAATGGATTATGACTATGACTTTATTAATAAAAAGTTAAAATGCAACACAGGTACTTGTGATAATTATGAAGAATACAATAAAATAATAATGGATGAACTAAATTGGTTATTTGATAAATAAAATAATTCGGAGGAAAAGATGAAAATACTATTAATCGAAGATAATGAAATGATTATAAAAGCTCTAAAGTATTTGCTAGAAAGTCACGAATTTATTGTTGATGTAGCAACCACTATTAAAGAAGCAAAAGAAAGTATTACTAGTAAATATGATTTAATAATATTAGATGTAATGTTACCAGATGGAAATGGGTTAGATTTCTTTAAAAATTATGTTAGTATTCCTGCATTAGTTTTAAGTGCAAAAGATGAAGAAGAAGATGTTGTAAAAGCAATAGACTTAGGAGTTCAAGATTATATTATTAAACCATTTAGATCCATGGAATTATTATCTAGAATAAATAATATAATAAAAAGAAATAAAAAAAATACAATTAAAGAATTTCAAAATATTAAATTTGATATGGATGCCTACAAAATATTTATTGATGATAAAGAAGTAGTATTAACCGGACTTGAATTAAAAATATTATTTTTGATGCTTGAAAATAGTGGATGTTTAGTAACTAGAGAAATGATTATAGATAAAATCTGGGATGCATCAGGTAAGTTTGTAAATGATAATACTTTAAGTGTATACATAAAAAGAATCAGAGAAAAGCTTAAAAATGATGATTTAATAAAAACAATAAAAGGAATAGGTTATAGGATAGATTTATGAAAAAAATTTGGTTATGGTTTATAAGCACTTTAGTTTTAATATTATTTACTAGTTATATTAATTATTGTTATTATGCAAAAAATATTAATAATTTTGTAGGTTCCATTGTTGATACAATAACAGAAAAATACCCCGAAGTTTATGAAAAAGAAATTATTGATTTAATAAATAGCGAAAAATTTACAAATAATAATGTTTTAGAAAAATATGGTTTCGTAGATAGTGATATAAGTTATTTAAAAAGTATAAAAAATACATATAACAAAAATCTAATAATAAACACTACAATATTTGCAATATTTGGAATAATTTTCTTTGTTGTTTCTTATAGCAAAAAGAAAAAACAAGATGATGAAATAAATAATCTAACTAACTATTTAAAAAGAATAAACGAAGGAATATATGACTTAGAAATATTAGATAATACTGAAGGGAACTTATCAATTTTAAAAAATGAAATATACACAACAACAATAAGTCTAAAGAAAATATATGAACATGAATATGATGAAAGAATTAAAATAAAAGATAATTTAGCAAATATATCTCATCAATTAAAAACTCCATTAACAGCAATAATGTTAATGATTGATACCCTTATTATGGAAGATGTTGATAAAGCAAAAAGAATAGAATACCTAAAAGATATAAGAAGTCAAATAGAAAATATTAACTTTTTAATTATAGCATTACTTAAATTATCAAGGTTTGATGCCAATGTCGTAGTTTTTGAAAAAGAAAAAATTATAATAAAAGATTTAATAATGGATGTTTTAAAAAATGTAGATATCTTGCGAGAACTAAATGGAGTATCTATTCATACCAAAGGAAAAAGTGATGTATCATTCATCGGAGACTATAAATGGGAATGCGAAGCAATAACTAATATAGTTAAAAATGCAATTGAATATGCTAAAGATAATAAAGATGTTTATATAATTTATGAAGATAAGAATGTCTATAATGAAATACGTATAATTAATGATGGAATAATAACGGATGAAGATAAGAAAAATATCTTTAAAAGATTTTATAAAAAGAATAATAATGGTAATAACTTTGGAATTGGTCTAAGTTTAGCAAAAGAAATAGTTGAAAAAGATAATGGTACAATAAGAGTAGAGTGCAAAAATAATAAAACTATATTTATATTGAAATATTATAAATAAATGGTATAATTAATTTAAGAAAGAGAGTGTTTATATGAATGATTTTTACAAAAAAATAAGTGTTAAAAAAGGTTTATTAATCTGGGGTATAATTTTATTTGTATTCTTTATATGCCTTGGTTTAATAATGTATGATTCAGAGAAAAATGCAGAATTTGTTCAAATGTCTACTTCCTTGGATGAAGAGACTTATGCAAAATTAAATGTTAAATTACTGGAAACTGAATTTGCGATTGAATCAGTAGATAATGAAAAAAGATATTATTATTTAGCATATGATGAAGATACTCATCCATATGTAGTTATGTTAACACCAGATGTATTAAATAAATTAAAAAGTATTCAAGATTATACAATGAGTAATGAAGAAATGGATGAACCTGATGTAGTAACAATCCAAGGTAAAGTAGAAAAAATAGATGATGAAGCATTTGATGCTCTTTATGAATATATAAATGATGGGGAAGAAGAAAGTGATAAAATCACAATAACACAGTTAAAAAGAGCAGTGGGATTAAATTACTTAGATACTTCATATGATAATGATACTGAAGCAGTAACTTACTTAATAATTTTTGGAATTTTTTCAAGTATTGGTTTAATAATGATAGTTATCTATTTTATTAGAAAAAATAACTACAAAAAAACAATGAAAGATTATGGCAATATAATTGATAAAATAAAAGATGAATTTGAAAGTGGTAAAGCAATCTATAATAAAGCAAGTGGTATTTTCTTAACAGATAATTATCTTATTGCAACAAATAGTGGTTTAAAATTAATTGATTTAAATGATATCGTATGGATTTATCCCGTAAAACAAAAAAATAATGGAATAACTTTTAGTGAAAGTATCTATGTTGTAACTAGTGATAAAAAGAGTAATATTGTTGCAACATTATCATCAATGGGTAAGAAAAATAAAACATCTTTTGATGAACTATATCAAGATATAATTAATAAAGCTCCGAATGCATTAGTGGGTTACACAAATGAAAATAAAATGAAAGTTAAAGAATTATACAAAAATTAAAAGGAAGCAAAAACTTCCTTTTTCTAACGGGTACTTTTTCTTCCTCTTGTACTAACAACTTTTCTTAAATCATTTAATAAAATATTTCCTAATGCAATTTCTTGATTTAACTTTTCTTGTGTAGAAACATCAGGAATAGATCTATTACAAATTGTTCTATAAGTGCGAATATCATTATTAGTTTTTTTAGCAAATACACCATAAATGCAAAAAATATTATCTTTGATATGCTTTAATATAATTCTTACTTGGTCATCTCTTAATTCTCTTATTTTAGTCTGATTAGCATTATTATTTAACCTTTTAGTGTATCTTCCATTCTTTAAAAATCCATCAATTAAACCTAGTACAGATTGATAATATTCTTCAGGAATATCTTTTAAATCAAGTATTAATCTTGCACTAGTTGGATTACCAGATGGGTGAGAGAATATAAGTTGTTTAGAAGAAGTATTTTCTATATTTTCATCATAAACTTCTTCCTCTTGAAATTCATTAACAATGTAATTATATTCATTATCAAAATCAGTATGAACTTTATAAGATTGTATAATCTCAATTAATTCTTCATTAGGTATATCACTTTCAAATAACTTAACTTCATCAACTAACTTATTAAGTCTTTGTTTTCTAGATACACTTATATCTATATCATCATACATTTATATCTATATCATCATACATTTGAAATCCACCATTTAATATATTTGGTATTTCATTATGTATTTTTTCTGAATATTCTTTTTGTTCATTACGATTTGAAATAATTAATCTATTATAACAATCTAAATCATTACATAACATTATCTCTTCTTTAGCACTTAAATCTCCTTTTGTAGCATAGTAATTAATAATTCTTTTAATATTTGAAAATATAAAACCATAATCATATAAAGGTCTTCGATTTTTCAAATAAAAAATAGATTTTTAAGCAACTTTAAGTATTTTCTTGCCATTAGCGAGCTGACTAGTAACATTACTTAAATTTTTATTAACTTCTTTTGCATCAAAACTAATTTTAGCAGCAAATTGAGAGTATGGTAATTCATTTCCATTTTTTAAATCATGTAATACATTATAAAAATTATTTGTAAAACTATCATCATTATATAAAGCACTTATTAAACAGTTATAAATAACTTATTATTTTCAAGTAGTTTATAATCTTTATCAATCAAAGGAAGTAATCCTTTATATAATTCAGATTGAGTTGTTAATATTTCATTGTATTTTTCCTTTTTTTCATATTCTCTGATATAGTCACTTAATAAATCAATTATCTTATCAATATTTGCAGATTCCATTTTATTTAACTTATCTTTATTATAATTTTATCATGTAAATATAATATTTTAAATATGAATTTATTGAAATTTGTAAAAGATAAATTATAAATTATAAATTAGTTTTTAAATATTGATGATTTTCAATGATAATTAGCAATATTATTATTAATATTAAAAAAGTAATAACCAAGTATTTCATCTTTTATTTTTGTTGTATTATATGTTATCATAATCCACAAACTCTTTAAACATATAAATTTCTGGAGGCACATCAATATAATATATTTCTTTAAATTATTATAATACAAAATAACCTAGAATAAATAAAAAGTCTGCTTGAAGCAGGCTTTTGTTATCTAATGGTGCCCTTATGGTGGAAGTATAACAACCACACACAAATTTTTAGATAGTAATAACTACTTATTAATTAAATTAAATTAAAAAATATTCATTTTGAAACAAAATATTTGTATATTATGTAAAAAATATTTAAAAATATAAATTTATATGATAAAATCCTTTATAAGGAGGTATGAATTATAGTGAAAATTATTGATAAAAAAAACTGGAAAAAAACAATAAAAAATACTATATTATTAATCATTGTTTTGATGATTAGTTTTTATTTTATATTTTCAATTGGTAATGATCGAGATAAGATAACAAAAATTATTAATAAAAAATATAATTTGTATGAAATAAAAGATATTAGTTTAGAATATATTGATTGGTCTTCCACTGTAAGCGATGCAGAAGCAGATGGTCATAAAGCTACGGAAGCAACCGTAATTATTGCAAATGAAGAAGAACAAATGACAATTAGACTTAAGAAAACATTTAATTTGTGGTTTATAACTAATGCAAATTATGATTATGGTAACAATGTAGCTAATGATATATATTTTGTTGAAGAAGCACATTCTAATATCGGAAAAGCAATTGATATTGAAGAACATATAAAATTAAACAATTTATGGATAATACCAGATAAAGATGGAAATTTGTATACAAAAGATGGTAATGGTGATAATTGGTATTATAGTTATAAATATTATAAAAACATTTATAAAACTCAAAACGGCTATGTTTATGTCTTTGATAAAGAAAATTCGGATTGGAAAAAATCTGATGAAAAATATTCTGATATGCAATACTATAGTAATTATACAAAAATAGATAAAGAAGAAGCTATGGCAATTTTAAAAAAATATAGTTCATATATAGATAATTAATATTTAATAATGTAAAAAGTTTCGAAAATTACAATTATCATAAACTTTAAAAATCGAATGATAATTTTAGATTAGACTACTTACAATAGTATAATTTTGCATGGCTTTATGCTTTGCTAAAATTATGCTATACGGGTTTCAAAAAGGACTTAGCACCTTTGCACACCGTTATTGGCTTTGTCAATAACATAGTGTGTTACCATTTTGTCAAAATGATCTTTTATGACGAGCTGTAGCTCGTTTTTTTTAATATCAAAATCTCGGTTGTCATATTCATAATTTTTTGTGTATAAGTAATCATTTATTCCTTCTTCTCTTGTGGTATTATCTGCAATATCGTGTAAATCTTCATTATCGTAAAGACTATTTTTGTGATATTCTTTTATTTCATCAACAACATCATCATTATATTTTTTTTAATCATTAATAACAATAATTCTAACTATTTTTTCAATATCTACATTTGAAGTAGTAGTATTAGATTCATCAGCCATACAATCAATATCACATTCATAATCATTAACAAACTTCATTAATTTTTCAATATCATATACAGAACGAGTTAATCTATCTAATTTAAAAGCAACTATAATATTAATTTTTTATCTTTCACATCTTGCATCATTTCTTGATATGCTGGTCTTTTATCATTTTTAGCACTTATACCTACATCTTCATATATATTATAAAGTTCATAACCTTTAAACTTAATTATTTCTTTATAACTATTTATAAAAATATCATCACAATCATCAAATATTAAATAATCAATACCTTTAATTTTTACTATATGAGGTTTAAACATAGCGATATTTGTATTTTTAATACTTTTAATATTTCCATTTATAATGGTGTATTTTACATTAGCAAACCTACAAACCATTTCTACCTTTCTTTTTAATTTTTCACTTATTACAAGTTTTCTAGTTTCTATTGTCACAACTCATCACTTTTTCTTTCTTAAATAACAAAAAAACTAACATTTTTGTTAGTAATTTATTACTCCCGAATTTATAAAAGTTCGAGTTATCCTTAAATCTGGTGCCGCAACAGTGAATTGAACACTGATTTAATCCTTACCATGGATTTGTAATACCATTATACTATAGCGGCATAACTAAATTATACAAAATAATTAATAGATGTGCAATATGTTTTGGTAAATTTTCTTTACAATAGACCCCATAGGGGTGTATAATAAAAAACGGGTGAAAGATTATGCATGAAATATGTCAAATGTGTAAAAAGAACAAGCATCGAAGTTGCGAAGAAAAAGCAAATATTATCAAAAGATTAAATGTAATCGAAGGACAAATTCGTGGAATAAAACAAATGGTTCAAGACGATAGGTATTGTGATGAAATAATAATTCAATTATCAGCATCAATGCATTCCTTAAAAAGTCTAGGTAACAACATATTGAAAAGTCATATGAAAAGCTGTATGGTAGAAAATATCAAAAATGACAAATTAGAAATAATTGATGAAGTAGTTGAATTAATAGATAAAATAAATAAGTAAAGGTGGTAATTATGTTAAGTATAAAAAATATTAGTGTTAGTTTAAAAAATGAAGATAAAAAAATATTAAAAGATTTATCATTAGATATTAATGATGGAGAAACTCATGCAATAATGGGACCAAATGGAACAGGTAAATCAACATTAGCAAAAATTATAATGGGGCATTACTTATTTACTTTAACTGGTGGAGAAATTATTTTTAATGAAACAAAATTAAATAATTTAACCACAGATGAAATAGCAAAACTTGGAATATTTTTAGCAATGCAAGACCCAACAGTAATAGATGGTGTAACTAATAGTGAATTTTTAAAAACAAGTAGTGAAGAAATAACAGGTAAACATATAGATTATTTTAAATTTATAACTGAAGTTAACAACTCACTAAAAGATTTAGAGTTTTCTAAAGATATGATTCATAGACATGTTAATGCAGGTTTCTCTGGTGGTGAAAAAAAGAAAAATGAAGTACTTCAAATAAAAATGCTAAAACCAAAACTTATCATACTAGATGAACTTGATTCAGGTCTAGACGTAGACTCATTAAAAATAGTATGTGAAAACATAAATAAATACAAAAATGAAAATCCCGATACATCAATATTAATTATTACCCATTATCCAAGAATTCTTGAGATGATTAAGCCTGATTATGTTCATGTTATGAAAAATGGTACAATTGTTAAAACTGGTGATATATCTTTAGCAACGTTAACAGAAAAAGTTGGTTACAATGAATAAAGATATATATATAAATGATTTAAATATCAAATTTGATATAAAAGAAAATGAAACATTAAATATATTTCACTACGTATTTAATAAAAGTGTTAATGTAATAATTAATTTAAACGGAGAAAACGCAAAAGTAAATTATCATTTTAGTACGATAAGTCTAGATGATAATACCTTTAAAATTGAAGTTAATCACAATAGTAAGAATACTGAAAGTAACATATTTAATCACGGAGTAAATGTTTTAAATAATAAATTATCATTTGATGTAACAGGTCTTGTACCAAAAAATATAAGTAAATGTATATGTAATCAAGAAAATCAAATTATAAATTTAAGTGATGGAACAAGTTTAATAAAACCCAATTTACTTATTAGAAATTATGATACGTTTTCAAATCATGCAGCATACATTGGTAAATTCAAAGATGAATTATTATTTTATCTAATGAGTAGAGGTATAAGTTTTAATAAATCAAATGAATTACTTATGGAAAGCTTACTTATTAATAATGGAAATAAAGAAGAAAAAGTTGTACAAGAATTTATAAAAAATTTAAAGGAGGTAAATCATGGATAGAGAAACAAAAAGAGAAATAATCATGGATTATAGCAGAGATACAACTCATCGTGGATTAATAGAAGATAAATCGTATATCAAAGAAAATACAAGAAGTGATTCATGTATTGATAATATGAATATGATGGTTAAAGTAAATAATAATATAATCGAAGATGTTTTATTTGATGGTGAAGCATGTGCAATTTGTACAAGTGCAACAAGTATTTGGTCAGATATTTTAATTGGAAAAACTATTGATGAAGCAAAACAATTAGCTGATAACTATAACAAAATGGTTAATGAAGAAGAATATGATAAAGATACTCTAGGTAACCTTCAAGTATTTGATGAAATAGCACTTCAACCAGCACGTAAAAACTGTGCATTACTTCCTTGTAAAACAGTTATTAAAATACTTGAAGATATAGAAGGTAAATAACATGGAAATAATAGGTTTAAGTGAAGAAAAGGTAAGAGAAATATCTAAAATAAAAGGTGAAGATAACTGGGTACTTGATTATAGATTAAAAGGATATAATTCATTTGTTAATCAAAGTATGCCTGATTTTGGACCAGAAATTAAATTAAATTTTGATGATGTAATTTATTATAAGAATAATGAAACAGATAAAAAGTTAGAAAATAATTGGAACAATATTTTAAAACCAGTTGTTGATGAACTAGATAGTGTTGGTGTTTTAGAAAGTGAAAAACATTTTGGAGGAATGGGAGTTCAATATGAAAGTGAAGTAATATATCACAACATGATTAAAGAACTTGAAGAAAAAAATGTAATATTTACCTCAATCGAAGTTGCAATTAAGAAATATCCAGATTTAGTAAAAAAATATTTTGGTAAAATAGTGTCATACACAGAAAATAAATTTGCAGCATTAAATTCATCAGTATTTAGTGGAGGTTCATTTATATATGTACCAAAAAATACTGTACTTGATAGACCTTTACAAAGTTATTTTAGAATCAATAGCAAAAACATGGGACAATTTGAAAGAACTTTAATAATTGTTGATGATAATTCATCTCTACATTATGTCGAAGGATGTACCGCACCATCATATAGTGAATCAAGCTTGCATGCTGCAATTGTGGAAATCTATGTTGGTAAAAATTCAAAATGCCGTTATTCAACAGTTCAAAACTGGGCAACAAATGTCTATAACTTAGTTACAAAAAGAGCTTTAGTTGATGAGTCTGGTGTAATGGAATGGATTGATGGTAACATTGGTTCAAAAGTAACAATGAAATATCCATGTTGTGTTTTAAAAGGAGATAATTCAAGTGGAACATGTATTACAATTAGTGTTGCTAAAAAGAATCAAGAACAAGATAGTGGAGCAAGAATGATTCATATTGGTAAAAATACAAAAAGTAATATTGTTTCAAAAAGTATTGCATCAAATGGAGGCAATGCAACATATCGTGGTAAAGTTGATATTAAAAAAAGTGCCATAAATAGTGAAGCAATGGTTAAGTGTGATAGCTTAATTTTAGATGATGAATCAATGAGTGATACAATACCAGTAAATATAGTGGGTAACTTATCAAGTAACATAGAACATGAAGCAACAGTTTCAAAAATAAATGATGATGTTTTATTCTATTTAATGAGTCGTGGTATTCCAGAAGAGAGGGCAACAGAGTTAATTGTTCTTGGTTTTATCGATAAATTTAAAAGTGAACTACCCATGGAATATGCCGTAGAATTAAACCAATTAATAAAAAGAAATTTATAAATTTGCCAATAACAATTGTCCATAACAAATTGACTTTTAAAAATAAAATTGATATACTCGTATTGTAGTATAGAGGTGTGTTATGAAAAATAGAAAAAAAGTATTAATTGTGTTAGTGTTATTATTAGTTGTACCAATAATATTAGTATACTTTAATAAAAAAATATTAAATAAAATTGATAAAACATTAAAAACGGAAGCATATGCATATTTATCGGATGAGTCAAAAAAATATATTAAAGAAACTTATGAAAAAACAGGTCGGTTAATTCTTACTGAAAAAAACAAGAAGGAAAATAAACCATATTTAAATCCAAATTATGATAAATATCTTTCAATGAGTGAAGAAGAAAAGAAAAATCTAGGATTAGTGCCTAATGTATTTAACATTGATTTTAGTCCAAGTAAAAATTATAAAGAGACTAAACTTCCAGAAACATATAATATAAATAATATAGATGGAAAAAGCTATATTACGCCGATGAAAGATCAAAAAAGATTAGGTTTATGTTGGTCATTTGCAGCAATAGAACAAATTGAAAGCTTATTGATGGTAAATGAAAATAAATCATATGATTCATCAAGTAAAACTTTTTCTATAAGACAAATGGACTATGCAACAAGTGTAGATGGAATAAGAAACTATAAAAATGAAAATGGCTATAAATTATTAACTGAAGGCGGAAACTATACAATGGCTTCATTAATTTCATCACTTGGGTTATCACTTGTAGAAGATGAATATATGCCATATAATGAACAAACCGAAAAAAAAGAATTATTTGAAATATTAAACTATGGAAACTCACAATATGAAATAACATCCACAACAAATATGCCTTTAATTTTAAATTCTGCATCAATTGAAACAAAAGAAAAATATGAAAAAGTTGTAAAAGAAAACATAATGAAATATGGTGGTGCATATGTAGGAACAAAATCTCCAGAAAGTTCTTGCGGATTTAAAAATATTGATGGTACATATGCATTAGTTGATGCAAACAACTGTGGAATTGGTACTGGACACGCTATGCAAATTATAGGCTGGGATGATAACTATGAATATGCTTACTGTAAAACTGAAGATGAATATGGAAGAACAGTACATAAGAGTGTTAATGAAAATAAAACATGCGACTCTGGAAAATTGATTGAAAAAATCGGAGCATGGATTTTAAGAAATTCATGGGGAGAAACAAATGAAAGAAAATTTGTTTATCTTGGTTATGATTCATATGAATTAGATATCAATTTTACAACATCAGTAATTAAAAATAGTGATAAAAAATGGGATAATAATTATCATAAGAATATGTACCAAGATGGAGTAACTTATACAAATAAAGATACATTTTTAATTAATAAAAAAATAAATACAAGAGAAAAATTAGAAATGATTAAATTTAATTCAGCAAGTATTGATGGAGAATATTTATTATCTTTAAAAATAGGTGATAAAAAGTATGAAAATATTAAAACAATAAATATAGCATACCCAGGACTTTATACAATTGATTTATCAGAAGAAAATATAATAATTGATGAAGATATAATTAGTGTTACACTAACAGGTGTAAATGATTCAATGTTACTTGAAAATACTATTTCAGTATTTACATCTAATGAAGATAAAACACCTATAATAAATACTAGAGATTTAAATAGAGAAAATATAAAAACAACAGAAAAAAATAATTATGAATTAGTTGTATATTCAGATACCAAAAACATAGCATCTAATGAAAAAATTACATATTCTCTAACGAAAGATAATATAGATTATAGTGAATATATTATGTCAGTAAAAAACAATGCAGTAGCTGAAAATAATGTTAATGCATCAATTACAATAAAAAATGATATACCAGAAGGAACATATATTTTAAAATCAAATTATAAGGATTATCAATTTGATTCTTCAGTAGAAATTATAAATACTATAGATTTAACAGGAAGTGGAACAGAAAAAGATCCATACTTAATTTATACAGAAGAAGATCTAAAGAAAATGAGTCTTAAACCTAATTCATATTACTTATTAAAAAATGATATTACATTAACCGAAAAATGGACTCCGATTGGAACAAGTGAAAACCCATTTAGAGGAGGATTCGATGGTGAAAATCATAAAATTATTAATCTAAACATTGATGAAAACAGTTTAGATGCAGTTGGTTTCTTTGGTTATGTTGATGTAAAATATAGTTATGATATTAGTTTACCTAGTAAGTATACAAGTTATTTTGAAAAAACTTTTATTAAGAATGTAATATTTGAAAACCCGATAGTTTCAAATAAAGGACCAGCAGGTGTTTTAATTGGTAAATTAAATTTTGATCCATCCAATCCACCAGAAAGAGCAAGTAATTTAAGTCATTTTATAATGAATATTGAAAATGTTCATTTTATGGGTGGTAAAGTTACTTCAAATGAAAGTGATGCTGGAGTTATATCAGGTTTTGTAGGGACATATAATACTTATAAATTGGTACCATCTCTAACTATTAACAATATTTTTTCCTCAACAACAATATCAGGAAATCACTCATCAGGTATGATAGGATTTATTAAATCTACTCCATATGACGGACAAGATATATGGTTTGAATTTAGTTTAACGAATATCCAGAATGTTGGACTTATAGAAATTTCTAAATATAATAATACATATATAGATACAAATTGTTATTCACCAATTATTGGAGGAATAAAAGATAATGTTTGGTTGACTATTAATAATGTTATAGCAAGCTCAGTATTTGATAGTACTAAATATAAATCCGAATTCATATATGATAAGTTTAAAACTTATAACGCAGGAAATAAAAAATGGTATATTGGATATATAGATGGGGGTATTCTTGAAAAAAAACAAAAAGATTCAATATACTATATACCACAAGAAGGATTTAAAACAATTGATTATGAAAATAATTTTATTGAATTTGATACATATTGGAAAAGAGAAACTATAGATGGAATCTTAAGAATGCCAGTACTAAAAAATCTAAATTTTTCATATGATAAATTACCAGATGAAATAAATATTAATTTATATGATGAAATATCATTATTACAAAAAATTAATAAAAAGCCATATCAAATTGGATATGATGTTAAAGAAAATAATAATGTATTAGAAACACAAAACAAATATGTAGACCGTTATTTTGATGATCTTATCCTTCAAGCAACACAAAAAGGTCAAGCAATAATAACTATATATAATTATTATGATGGATCTATTAAAGATATAAAAATAAATGTATTAGCTAAAAAGGAAGAAAAACCTACAATTACGTATTATTTTAATTCTAAAAATAATAACGAATCATATGAACAACAACTAAATGCTAATGAATCCTTTAGTTTATTAAAAAATAAATTTACAAGACCAGGATATATATTTGAAGGCTGGAATACACTAGAAGATGGAAAAGGAACGACCTACAAAGATGAAGAATTATTTGCAAGTGGTATTGATGAAAATTTAAAACTATATGCAATATGGACCCCAGAAGAGTATACAATAAAGTTTCATTCAAATGAAGGCGAAGGAGTAATGTCTGATCAAATAATAAAAATAGATGATAGTAGTGAATATAGATACTTATCATCAAATAAATTTACAAGAAAAAATTATAAATTTGTTGGTTGGAATACATCTTCAGATGGAAAAGGAACTTCATATGATGAAAAAATAACAAATGAAGAACTATTTAAATATGAAGATAAAGTAATTAACTTATATGCTCAATGGGAATTAATTGACATAAAAATAAGTTATTACCCAAATGATGCATATGGAAATGTTGAAGTTCAAACAAGTAAAATAGGAACGCAATTGACCATTTTAGATAATTTATATAAAAGAGAAGGGTATCAATTCATGGGATGGAATACAAATAATTCTGGAACAGGTGAAACCTATAAACCTGGGCAAGTTATAACATTAGAAAAAAATATAAACTTGTATGCTCAATGGAAAAAAATAATACCATATAAAATAAATAATTATCAAGTTGATTATACAAATAAATATATTAGTAAGATAATGGTAAATACTAGTGATACAAGTTTTAAATCTAATATAGAAATTGGATATGGTTATGATATTAGGGTAGATATTCTACCAATAAATAATAAAAATCTTTTATATACAAGTGGTAGAACACAAATATGGAAAGATGGTAGAGTAGTTGAAACATTTACTAATGTTGTAATTGGGGATATAAATGGAGATGCTTTAATAAATTCCGCAGATTTATTAAAAATAAGACAACACTTATTAGGAACGAATATCCTAGTAGGTCCTTATTTCCTGGCTTCAGATATAAATTATGATTTAAATATAAATTCCGCAGACTTATTACGTGTAAGACAACATTTATTAGGAACAAAACCAATAGAATAATAAAGGAGGAAAAATGAAAAAAATAAAAATATTATTAACACTATTTATTTCAATATTTGCATTAAATAAAAATGTATATGCAGCATCTGGAAATTTAACAACTAGCAAAACAAGTGTTTATGTTGGTGATACATTTACGGTTTCAGTAAATGTATCACAAGCTGCTGCATGGAATATTCATGTGAAAGCAACTGGACCAGTGAGTGGATGTTTCATTAATCAAGCTGATGCAACTGCTGATGCACTAGATACAAATAAAACAATTAGTGCAACTTGCAAAGCGACATCTACAGGAACAATATCTTTGCTTTTAACAGGTGATGTCACATCAGCAACAAATGGAATTGCAGTAAATGTATCTGGAAATAGAACAGTTATTGTAACAGAAAAACCAGCACCAACACCAACACCAGCACCAACACCAGCACCAACTCCGGCACCATCTACTAATAATAATCAATATAAAGACCCAAGAAGTAAAAATAATAATCTAAAAGAAATATCAGTTGAAGGATATGAGTTAGTAAAAGTAGATAATAACAATTATACATTAACTTTACCAAATGATATAACAAGTATAAATGTAAATGCCCAAGCAGAAGATAAACTAGCAAAAATTTCAGGCACAGGAACACATGATATTAACGTAGGTGAAAATAATATAGAAGTAATTGTTATTGCTGAAAATGGTTCACAAAATAAAATAAATATTAAAGTAATAAGAAAAGACGGTTATTATTTAGAAGATTTAGATACAGTATTAAATTTATCAGCAAATGAATTAAATGTATCAATTAATTCTGATACAATTATAACTGCTAAAGATTTAGAAAAAATTAAAAATAGTGGCAAAACAGTAACTTTTAATTACTATAATGATGAAAAAAAATTATTATATAGTTGGACAATTAATGGAAGTAAATTAAAAAATGTAAAAGATTTATTAACAACAATTACAAATGAAACTTCTAATAAAAAAGATATTTTAAGATTATCAAACTATGCAGATGGATTATTTGTTCAATTAAAACAAACAAGTGATATTCCAAATGAATCAGAAATAAAACTGTTTGTTGGTACAAAATATGAAAATGGTGATGTAGTTAGTGTTTATTCTTATCAAAAAGAAGATGATAAATTAGAGTTAGTAAAACAAGATATTAAAGTAGAAGATGGACATATAAAATTTAATTTAAAAGAAGCAAATGATTATTTTGTAACAATGTCATCAATTTCTAACTGTGAAAATAGTGTAACAAAAAATAATACATCTTCACCGATATATATAGTTTTAATAATAATTCTATCATTGGTAGTTGTGGGATTAACAATATTTTTTAATAAAAAAAATAAAAAAGATAAAAATAGTATATTAAATAATAATAATAATAATAATAATAATAATCTTACAATGTAAATATTAAAAAAGACTAATAAGAAATAATTGCTTTTTAGTCTTTTTCTTTAATGAAATAAGCAATTTTTCTTTTATTTTAGTAAAATCTGTGGTATAATCTAAGTATCAATTTTAAGTGGGCAGAAAATCCCACTTTTATTATTAGTTATCGGAGGTGTTTATGCAAAAAAAATTAGATGAACTAAAAATTAAATTACAAGATGCGTTAACTAAAGATGAAATTATAGTTGATAGCGTCACCTTTGAAGAAAAAGGAAAGTATCATTTTCTAACTATAACGTTAGATAAAATCGGGGGCATTGACCTAGAAACAATAACTGCAGCCACTCATATAGTTAATGATGTGGTAGATGATGCAAATATAACAGATGATAGTTATATTTTAGATGTGGTTAGCAAAGAAAGAGGAGAGTAAAGATGGAAAAAAAAGAATTAATTAAAGCTATTGACACAATAGTAACAGAAAAAAATATTTCACCAGATATCATTTATGAAGCACTAACACTAGCACTTCAAACAGCTTACAAAAAGAATTTTAATTCAAAAACTAATGTAAGAGTAGATATCAATCGTGAAACCGGAGACATCAAAGTATTTTCATACTATGTAGTAGTACCTGAAATTGATGAAGGAAAAATAGTTGAAGATGAAGAAGGAAACATCACAAAAATTGAACCTGAAATCAACAAAGATGCTCAAATATTACTTGAAGATGCAGTAAAGAAAGTGCCAAACATTAAACTTGGAGAAACAATTGAAGAAGAAGTTACACCAAAAGATTTTGGCCGTGTAGCTGCAGGCACAGCAAAACAAGTAGTAATGCAAAAAATAAGAGAAGCTGAAAAAAATAGTATCATCGATGAATTTGCAGACAAACAAGATGAACTAATGATAGGTCTAGTTGCAATGGAAGATCAAAACAATTATTATATTGACTTAGGTAGAACTCGTGGAATTCTTCCTAAAAAGGATATTATTCCAGGAGAAAAAATAGTAATGGGTTCAAGTATCAAAGTTTATGTTACAAAAGTTGAATCAGGACCAAAAGGACCAGTTATTAAACTATCAAGAAAGAATTATGGATTTGTAAAAAGACTATTTGAACATGAAATTCCTGAAGTTGCAAATGGAACAATTATTATTAACCAAGTAGTAAGAGAACCAGGTATTCGTACCAAAGTATCACTATATTCAACAAATTCAAGAATTGATGCAATTGGTTCATGTATTGGTGAACGTGGTTCAAGAATTGCTGGCATATTAAAAGAACTAAAAGGTGAAAAAGTAGACTTAGTACTTTATTCTGAAGACCCAGCTGAATATATTAAAAATGCTATGTCACCAGCTAAAGATGTAATCGTATCAATACCAGATGCTGAAAAGAAAAATGCTTTAGTAATTGTTAATAAAGATAACTTATCACCAGCAATAGGTAAAAAAGGTACAAACATTAAACTTGCTAGTAAATTAACCAAATATCATTTAGAAATTAAAACAATGGAAGAAATACAAGAAGCAGGAAATGGTAAAATAAATGAAGAAAATACCAATGCGTAGTTGTTTAATTACTAAAGAAAAATTACCCAAAAAAGATCTAATAAGAATTGTTAGAACTCCAGAAGGTAACGTAATAATTGATGAAGTAGGAAAAACAAATGGTCGCGGGGCCTACTTAAAAAAAGATATTGAGGTTATAAATAAAGCAAAAAATAATAAAGTATTAGAAAGAGTACTTGAAGTAAAAGTGCCTGATAATATATATGATGAATTAATTGAAAAACTAAAATAAGAAAGGATGTGTTAATATGAAAGTATCAGATTATGCATTTGATGTAAATCTTTCTGTAGCAGAAATACTAAAAAAATGTCATGAGTTAGAAATTAATGTCAAAACTGCGGATGACTATTTATCTGATGATGACATTATTATGCTAGATAATACAATAAATATTATAAGCACAGATGAAGAAATAACTTACGAAGAAGAAGACGATATCGATGATAAAGTTGATGAAATAATTTCATCATCTACGATAGAAAAAAAGATAAAAAATAGTGTAAGCAAAGAAAAACTAAAGAAAAAAGATAGCAGTAAACAAGAATTTAATATGCTAAAAAAAGAAATGTACAAGCATAAAAACAAATTAATGAGTAATAAAGCAGATGAAAACATTGTTGTTTATAAAAATGATATGAGTGTTAGTGACTTTGCAAATGCTTTAAATGTCAGTGGAACAGAAATAATTAAAAAATTAATGGAAAATGGTTTAATGCTTAGTTTAAATCAACCAATTGATTTTGAAAATGCAGAAATTATTGCTCTAGATTATCATAAAACACTAAAAAAAGAAGAAACACAAGATGTTGCAAATTTTGAATCTTTTGAAGTAGTGGATAATCCTGAAGATTTAGTAAAAAGACCACCGATAGTTACTATAATGGGACATGTTGACCATGGTAAAACAACTCTTTTAGACTATATAAGAAATACTCATGTAGTTGATAAAGAATTTGGAGGAATTACTCAACATATCGGAGCATATCAAACTAAATATAAAGATGAACTAATAACATTTATTGATACACCAGGTCATGCTGCTTTCACAGAAATGCGTGCCAGAGGAGCATCAGTTACTGATATAGTTATAATTATTGTTGCAGCAGATGATGGAGTAAAGCCACAAACTAAAGAAGCAGTTGATCATGCTCTAAGTGCTAAGGTTCCAATTATTGTTGCAGTAAATAAAATTGATAAACCAGAAGCAAACATTGATCGAGTATTAACTGAAATGGCTGAAATTGGAATTACACCAGAATCCTGGGGTGGAGATGTTCCATTTATAAATATATCTGCACACACTGGTGAAGGTATCGACTTACTTCTTGAAACAATTCTTACAATTGCTGAAGTAAATGAACTAAAAGCAAATCCAAATCGTTATGCTATCGGTGCAGTAATAGAATCAAGACTAGATAAAAATATCGGAGGTATCGCATCATTCTTAATTCAAAACGGAACACTTAGAATTGGTGATCCTATAGTTGTTGGTACAAGTTATGCCAAAATTCGTACAATGAAAAATGATCGTGGTGAAGCAATTGTTGAAGCTGGACCATCAACACCAGTAGAAATAACTGGTTTAACAGAAAATCCATCCGCCGGTGATAAATTCATGGCTTTTGAAACTGAAACAGAAGCAAAAAAAATAGCTGAAAAACGTGCGTCTCAAGCAAAACTAAATAGTAATGCATCTAAAAAGGTATCACTAGATGATTTATTTAAAAGTGTTGATGCTGGTAATAAAGAAATTAACATTGTTTTAAAAGCTGATGTTCGTGGTTCTGAAGAAGCAGTTAAAAATGCATTAGAAAAAATTAAAGAAAAAGATGTATCTGTTAAAGTAATAAGAAGTGGAATCGGAGCAATAACAGAATCAGATGTTGTTCTTGCAAGTGCATCAAATGCCATCATTATTGGATTTAATGTTGTTGCACCATCTACTAGTAAAGACCTAGCAAAAGATAACAACGTTGATATAAGACTTTATACAATAATCTATAAACTAGTCGAAGATATCGAAGCATCAATTAATGGTATGTTAGATCCTGAATACGAAGAAAAAATTATCGGTGAAGCGGAAATTAGAAAAATATTTAAATTCTCTAAGATTGGTAACATTGCTGGTTCTTACATAACTTCTGGAGTTGTTAAAAATAATGCCTTAGCTAGAGTAATTCGTGATGGTGTTGTAATTGCAAGTGATGAAAAAATAGCATCACTTCAAAGAGAAAAAGACACAGTTAAAGAAGTTAAAAAAGGTTTTGAATGTGGTATTACTTTAGAAAAATTTAATGATTTCAAAGAAGGAGACACAATCGAAGTATACGAAATGATCGAGGTTAAACATGCCTAAGTACAAAATAAAAAGAATTGCTAGTGATATAGAAAGATACCTTTGTGATATCATTATAAATGAAGCAAATGATGAAATACTAAAAAGTATAACAATCACGGGATGTGACTTAACAAATGACTTAAGTTTTTGCAAAGTTTATTTTACATCACTTTTAGAAATGGATAAAAAAGCTCTTGAAAAAGAAGTAAATGAAGCAGCACCATTCTTACGTGGAAAACTAAGTAAAATGATTGAAATTAGACACACACCAGAATTGAAATTTATTTATGATGAATCAATAAGTTATGGAGAAAAAATCGAGAATATTATTGAAAATTTAAACAGGGAGGGATAATAATGATCGAAGTTTTAGAAAAAATTCCAAAAATATATGAAAGAGCTGTTTTAGCAGAATACTACAGATTCTTTCAAAATCTAAATGGTTCAAAAGATATTATTAATAAGAATTTATCATTTACAACTGATGCTTACAAGTTAACAGAAAAAGAAACAAGAAATGAATGTTTTTTAGAAGCTTACAAAGTATTAGAAAATAAACAACGTAATATTAAGTTTGTTTTATTAAAAGGTGAAGAACAAGAACTTCTTGCAGTAGCACGTATAAGAATTGATGAAAATGCTATTTATATTTGTGATATAGTTTATACAAATTATCCAACTATCGCAGAACAAGTATCAAGTTTCACAGATCTTTATGAAGCAGTAATAGATATTGCAAATAACTATCAAAAAGATTATCTTGAAATTGAAGTTCCTAAGAATGATGATTTTACCTTAGATGAAGCAGAATACTATGGTTTTGCAAATACTACTGAACCAAATAGAATAACAAGAAACTATAAAACAGTTATTTTAACTAAAGAAATAAGAAAGAAAGAATTAAATGGACAAACTCGTAGTCGTAAACAAACCAAGTAATTTAACAAGCAGAGATGTTGTTAATAAATTAAGTAAAGTATTTAATACTAAAAAAATAGGGCACACCGGAACACTAGATCCAATAGCATCTGGTGTCCTTGTTTGTGTATGTGGAAAATATACTAAGTTAGTTAATGATTTAACATCTCTTGAAAAAGAATATGTTGCAACCATTAAACTTGGTATTAAAACAGATACTTTAGATACCGAAGGTAATATCATCGAAGAAAGAGATGTAAACATAACTAAACAAGATATCGAAAAAGTATTTAATAATTTTCCAAAAAGTTATAATCAAACCGTACCAAAATATTCTGCAGTTAAAATAAATGGTAAAAAATTATATGAATATGCAAGAAATAACATTGATATAAAATTACCAGTTAGAAAAGTAAATATATATTCATTAAATTTATTAGATTTTGATGGCTCATCAATTACTTTTAAAACTAAAGTATCAAAAGGAACTTACATAAGAAGCCTAATCGAAGATATATGTAATGATTTAAATACAATTGGTACCATGAGTAATTTAATTCGTACTAAACAAGGAAATTTTTCTATTAATGAATCATACACCCTAAATGATATTGAAAAAGGTAATTATAAATCACTTTCTATCCATGAATTTTTAAATTATCCATCTATAGAAATACCTGATAATTATCTAAAACTAATAAGTAATGGTAACAAAATACCAAATTCATTTAATATAAAAGATAAAGTTATATTTACAAAAAGTAATAAAGATTATGCTATTTATGTTAATGAAAATAACGTATTAAAACCATATATAATGTTAAATGAGTAAGACCACTTACTCATTTTTAGTTGTCATATTTGACAACATGTCTATATTTTGGTATAATTACTCTAACTTATGGGGGTTATTATGAATATATTTAGTAAATTATTTAAAAAGAAGTCTGTTGAATGCAATTCAATTGTTTCACTAGCAAATTTAGTGAAAGAACCAGACAAAGATTTTTTTAATAAACACAAAGAAGATATAAAAGAATTAGAAAAAATTTACGGGGAAATATTAAAACAAAATAAAACAATTACATCTCTAGATTTTACATTACCAAACAACAATAAAGATTCAAATTATTATTCAACAACATTACTTAAAATCACTATGGAATTAGATAATATATTAAATCCAGTAAATAATAGTGAAAAAAGAAATGACATTGATGTTAAAAAAATCATAGGTAAAATGAAGTATTATTCTATGGAATTATTAAATTACAAAGATAGATTATTTATTCAAAAAAGAGCACTAACAAATATGAAACATAAAGTTTTCATAATTAAAGATATTCAAAAACAAAAAAGAATAAACGAAGCAATTAACACAAAGATAGAACAAATATCAAATGAACTAATAGCTATTAATTCATTATATAATTCAAATAATATTGAAATAAATAATTATCTATCACTCGTAGAATCATCATCTTTAAGACACATCACAGATTCTGAAGACTACATTAAAATTCTTTATAAAGAAGACTTATCTTATATAAAAGAACTTGGATTATCAACTATGGATGAAAACGAAACTTTCTCAAACATCATTAAAATGGAAGTAAATCTTGAAGAATTTATTCATTTTAATGATAAAGTCATATTACATGATTATCTATTATTTAAAGCTCATAAAATAACATACACTATGGACCAATTAGATAGAGTAATAACTAGATTAAGAATATATCGTAAATTTAAAACTGATGAATATTCAAATGAATATCTAAATGATGTATATCAAGCAAAATATGAATATATTAAAGCACAATATGTTCATGATTTGGAAATAAGGTACACTTTTGATGTTGATGATAAGGAAGAAAAAACGTATTTTACTAATGCTTTAGAAAAAGACATCAATGATTTAAAGAAGCAAATAAAAGAATTATATCGTTTTGACTATAAAGATATGTTAATTATCATCGATGGATTATCTAAAACTAATGGTGAATATAACTACGAATATTTATTGTCAAGTCATAATAAACTCAAGGTATTATTTAATATTGAAAATCCATTTAAACTTGAGATATTCTATAAAGAAGAAAAGGCATCAAAATATAATATTCCTTATTTAGATGAATTAGAAAAAGTATATACTTTTGATGATAGCGTTTTAATTGAAACAATATCTAGATTATATCTTCATCAAATAGATAACATTGGTAATAAACTTGATCGTTATAAAAGAAACTTTGATGATACACCATTTATATCTGAAGGAGTACCTAAAAATGAATATTACTATTATGCTAAATTATATAAGATAGTAAAATCGTGTCTAAGCAAAGTAAAAAGTGATAGTGATAGATATTATTTATACCAAGGTTTAAAAAGTGTTAATTTTGATACTAGCTTTAAAATAAATTCAATACTATCTACATCCCTAGATTTATCGTCTAAAGAAAAAATGAGTCTAGAATTATATTTAGAATTATGTAGTCTCGGGGATGAAATGAGAAAAAAAGAAGTTATTTTAAATCAAGAACTTGAATCATTTAATTATACACGTTCACCATTATTTAATGATACACCATTAGATGTAAAAGAATTTGTTATAAATGATGATGTTAAAATATTCTACTTTAATGATATTGATTTTAAATATGACACAGGTAAAGAAGTATCTTTTAGAATTGATTTAGAAAATTCTAAACTAGTTCAAAACAAAATAGAGTTTTTAAATTTTATTGAAACTTGTAAATATTTAAGTAACTTTTATGATATAGTTATCATAGATAAAAAAACAGAAATAGAATTTTATTTTAAATTCTATAAAAGAAGTACTCTTGAAATAATTTATAAAACAATTATGTTAATGAAAGAAGATAACTTACCATTATTAAGATGGAAATAAAAAAGGAATAAGGTAGCAATTACTTTATTCCTTTTAATTCAAAGTAAATATCTCTAAGTTCCATAGCTTTTTCAAAGTCCATATTAGCAGCAGCTTCTCTCATTTGTTTTTCAAGTTCTACTATTTGTTCCATTCTTTCTTTCTTACTTAATTTCTTCTTAGCATCTTTAATATCATTTGAAACAACATCTTTAATTTCTTTACTAATTGTCTTCGGTGTAATACCATGAACTTTATTATATTCTTCTTGAATACTTCTTCTTCGCTCAGTTTCTTTAATAGCTTCATTCATTGAATCACTATAATTATCAGCATACATAATAACTTTACCATTTGCATTTCTTGCAGCTCTACCAATTGTTTGAATTAAACTTCTTGTGCTTCTTAAGAAACCTTGCTTATCTGCATCTAAGATACATATCAAACTTACTTCAGGAATATCTAATCCTTCTCGTAAAAGATTTATACCAACGATACAATCATAAACACCACTTCTTAAATCATGTATAATTTTAAGTCTTTCAAGTGTTTTAATTTCACTATGTAAGTATGCAACTTTAATATTCATTTCTTTTAAGTAGTTTGTTAACTCTTCACTCATTCTTATTGTAAGAGTAGTAATTAAAACTCTTTCATTTTTCTTAATTCTATCATTTATTTCTGCGATTATATCATCAATTTGACCTTCAGACTTTCTAACTTCAATAACAGGATCAAGTAAACCAGTTGGTCTAATAATTTGTTCAACATACTTGTTATTAGTTTTTTCAAGTTCATAATCTCCGGGTGTAGCAGATACATAAATAGCTTGATTAATCTTACTTTCAAATTCTTCGAAACGAAGAGGTCTATTATCTAAAGCACTTGGAAGTCTAAAACCATAATCAACCAAAGTTTGCTTACGCATTCTATCTCCATTGTACATGCCTCGTACTTGAGGTAGGGTAACGTGAGATTCATCAACTACAAGTAAAAAATCTTTAGGAAAAAAATCAATCAAACATGATGGAGTTTCTCCGGGACCTCTTAAAGCTAAATGCCTTGAATAGTTTTCAACACCATTACAAAAACCAGTTTCTCTAAGCATTTCAATATCATAATTTGTTCTTTCTCTAAGTCTTTGTTCTTCGATTAATTTATTTTCATTTTTTAATTCTTCTAATCTTTCTTTTAATTCTTCTTCAATTCTACCAATTGCTTTTTCTAACTTATCTTTACTTGTAACAAAGTGAGATGCCGGAGATATAGTGATTGACTTTTTACTTGTTGATACAACTCCTGTAACTGGATCAAACAAAACGATTTCATCAACCATATCACCATCTAAAATAATTCTAATACCACTTACTTTTTCATTAACAGGTATAATATCTATATTATTACCACGTACTCTAAATGTTCCACGATGAAAATCAATATCACTTCTTTCATATGTCATATCAACTAATCTATTTATAATTTTATTACGACTTATATTATCACCAACAGTTAAAATTAACATATTTTTTTCATATTCTTCTTTTTCTCCAATACCATATATACACGATACTGATGCAACAACAATTACATCCTTATAATTAATCAGGGCACTCGTCGCAGCATGTCTAAGCTCATCAATCTCATCATTTATTGATGAATCTTTTTCTATGTATGTATCACTACTTGGTACATAAGCTTCAGGTTGATAATAATCATAATATGAAACAAAATATTCAACATGATTATTCGGAAACATTTCTTTAAATTCAGCATAAAGTTGTCCTGCTAAAGTTTTATTGTGTGCTAAAACTAGAGTAGGTTTACCCGTTTTCTCAATAACATTTGCTATAGTAAAAGTCTTACCAGTACCAGTTGCTCCCAGTAATACTTGTTCTTTTTTACCCTCATTTATACCTTTAACTAACTCATTTATTGCATGAGGTTGATCACCACTAGGTTTATACTTACTAACAAGTTCAAATAATTTTTCCATAATTACCTCCATTTATTTATAAAATTTCCAAACAACACCAATATTATACTCAACAAAACTATGTTCGTCAACATATTTTTATTAATTTTGCTAAAACTATTTAAAAATAATTGATTTTATGGTAAAATTTATTAAATGTAAGAGGTGAATCAAATGACAACATTTATTTTCGGACACAAAAGTCCAGATACAGATACAGTATGTTCAAGTATAGCTTTATCATACTTAAAAAATGAACTCGGAGACAAAACAGTTCCCAAGGTTCTAGGTAACATAAATAATGAAACAAAATTTGTTTTAAAATATTTTAATGTGCCAGTTCCAAGTTACTTAAATGATGTAAGGGTAAGAATCAAAAATATTAAATATGATAAGAAAGCATACATCAATGAAAATAAAAGTATCGATGAAGCATTTAAATTAATGCAACAACAAAATATTACTGCGATACCTTTAGTGGATGATAACAAATTATTAACAGGTTTTGTAACATTAAAAGAACTTGCAAAATATTTAATTAATGGCGATAGAGAAGAAGTATCAACAACTATTGATAACATCATCGAAGCAATTGATGGTAAAGTCATAGTTAAATGTGATGATTATATCGAAGGAAAAATTCTAATCGCCGGACTTCAAGCAAAGACCCTTCAAAAAGAAGTAGATTTATCAAGTGACAATATTTTAATCGTCGGAGATCGTTACAAAGTATTAGATTATGCAATTAATTCAAAAGTAAAACTAATTATTTTACCACTTAATGTTAACCTAGATAACAAAGTAATTAAAAAAGCAGAAAAAAATGGTGTAAATATCATAGCTAGTGAATATGATAGTTTTCAAATAGCAACTAAAATATCTTTAAGTAATTACATCAAAAACATAAATATTAATAAAAATCCAGTAACAGTTAATAATGATGATTATTACACTGATTTTAAAACAATGACACACAAAGTTAATCACACTAATTATCCAATCATCAATAATAAGGGTGAATGTCTTGGATTAATCAGATTAACTGGACCAAATAGTTATGAAAAACAAAAAGTTATTTTAGTGGACCACAACAACCTCGCTCAATCAGTTGATGGAATCGAAGAAGCAGACATTCTAGAAATAATTGATCACCATAATCTCGGAGCAATAGGTACTCAAGTTCCAATCAATTTCAGAAGTAAACCAGTTGGTTGTACATGTACAATGATCTATGGAATGTATCTTGAAAATCAAATTAATATTCCTCAAGATATCGCAGGTTTAATGCTATCTGCAATTCTTTCTGATACACTTTTATTAACAAGCCCAACAACAACTGATGATGATAAAAATGCTGCCAAAAGACTTGCAAGTATTGCCAAAGTAGATATTGATAAATATGGTCTTGAAATGATCAAAGCTGCATCAAGTGTAGAAGGAATGAGTCCACGTGATTTAATAAAGAGTGACTTTAAATCATATGTCGTAGGTAAAAAGAACCTTGGTATTGGTCAAATAATGACTCTAGATATTGATAACATAACTGAAAAACTTGATGAATATGTTACTGTCTTAGATGAAATGGCACAAACTAACTTTAATGTCGTAGTAATATTTATCACCGATATAATTAAAAATGGTTCATATGTTATATATGACTCAAAAAATAAAGATTTAATCGAAGATGCTTTTGGTTTAAAAGATACTCATGAAGGCGTATTCATTCCAAAAGTTGTATCCAGAAAAAAACAAATATTACCAAATATCTTAAGTGTTATGGAAAATAAATAACAATTTTGTGCTCCAGATAATACAAAATTGGAAAAATAGTCAATTTTGTATTTCGAATAAAACAAAGTTGACTTTTTGTGTTTATTGATATATAATAGTGTTATGGAGATGATAATATGATTAAACGTGAAATGTATTTAAAAAAAATAAGACCTTTTTATGACCAAGATTTAATCAAAGTAATCACAGGTATAAGAAGATGTGGTAAATCAACCATATTAAATCAAATTATTGATGAACTAAAAGAAAACGGTATCAAAGATGATCAAATAATCAATATGAATTTTGAATTCATGGATTATTCAGATATTGAAAATGCTCGTATTTTAAATAAATATATCGAAGATAGGATCAATGATGGTAAAAAATATTACTTATTCTTTGATGAAATACAAAATGTCGAAGATTGGGAAAAAGCAATAAACTCATTCAAAGCAAAACATCATGAAAAGGTATCAATATTTATAACTGGTTCAAATAGTGATTTATTATCCGGAGAACTTGCCACCCACATATCAGGTAGATACGTAAGCTTTAATCTATATCCATTAACTTTCAAAGAAATTTGTGAATATAAAAATCTATTAGATAAAAACAAATATGAATTAAAAGAAGTTTTTGATGACTACCTTATCTGGGGTGGAATTCCTCAAAGATTTGCAATGAATAGTGAAGAAGAAGTAAGAACTTATCTATCAGATGTATACAATTCTATCGTAGTTAAAGATATCGTGGCAAGATTCAAAATCAAAGACTTAGAATTATTTAATAAAATCCTAACATATATCGTTACAACACCATCTCAAACATTCTCTGCAGATAATCTATATAATGTATTAGTAAAAGAAAAAGAAGATATTTCTAAAAACACAATATATAATTATCTAGAATACATGTGTAAAGCATTCTTAGTAAGTAAATGTGAAAGATATGATGTTCGTGGCAAAAGAATTTTAAATGGAAAATATAAATATTATTTAACAGACTTAGGTCTAGGTCAAATTGTTAATCAAGAAAGAAAAAAACAACTCGGAGCATACTTAGAAAATATAGTTTATAATGAACTATTATCACGTGGGTTTAATGTAAATGTTGGGACATTTGATAATGGCAAAATAGATTTCATTGCTACTAAGTTTGATGAAAAAATATATTTTCAAGTTGCATATCTTTTAACAGATGAAAAAGTAATTGTAAGAGAATTCGGAGCTTATAAAAACATTACAGATAATTATCCAAAATATGTAATTACAACAGATACAGTTAATTTATCTCAAGGTGGAATAATACATAAAAATATAATTGATTGGTTATTAGATAAATAACAGAAAGGAAAAACATGAAAGCACTTATCACCGGAGCATCCAGTGGAATAGGTAAATCTATGTGTTACTACTTAGCTAGTAAAAATATTGATTTAATACTTGTTGCTCGTTCTAAAGATGAATTAGAAAAAATAAAATCTGAAGTATCAGTAAATACAGAAATAATTAATATGGATTTACAAATTCAAGATAATTTATTTAAATTATATGACTTATGTAAAGATAAGAATATTGATATTTTAATAAATAATGCAGGTTTTGGTTTATTCGGATTATTTCAAGAAACTGATTTATTTCGTGAACTTGAAATGATTGATTTAAATATCAAAGCATATCACATATTAACTAAATTGTTTTTGAGAAACTTCATAAAAAAAGATTCTGGTTACATTTTAAATGTTGCATCAAGTGCAGGTTTCATGGCTGGACCAAGATTAAGTACATATTATGCTACTAAAAATTATGTTTTAAAACTAACTATGGCTATTAATGAAGAATTAAAAAAAGAACATAGTAATGTCGTAGTATCAGCTCTATGTCCTGGACCAGTAAACACTAACTTTAATAAAGTTGCTCACGGAGAATTTTCTATTAAAGAAGCATCACCAGACTATGTCGCAAAATATGGAATTGATAAATTATTTAAAAAGAAAATGCTAATAATACCAACCCTTAGAATAAAACTAGGTATATTCTTACTTAGAATTATTCCATATAGATTACAACTTCATTTTTCATATTACATCCAAGGTAAAAAACTAGGTATCAAACATGAATAATGATTTAAAGATAATTAAAAAAAAATACGGTGAAGAAATGTCTCACTTTGCCAGAGATAACTTTCCAGTTATTCTTGAACAATCTGGATTACTTCCCAAAATATTCGAAGACTCTTTCCATGAAAGTCATTATCTTTATCATGATTTACTTATGAATAATAAATTACTTGATTTTAAACGTTTCATATATTCTTCGCTGGATTCATCCAGATGCTTAAACCTAAATAGTGATTTAACACCTGAAGAATTATTAGATAAAGCAGGTTATATATTAAAAGAATGTCTAACTGAATCAGATATTCAAGAATATAAAAAGTATTATGCACCGAATGAAGAATTATGTACTTTCAAAGGTAATAGATTAGATAAATGTCGTGTATTCTTCGCAGTTAAAAAGGATGTTGATTCTATCAAAAGAATAAACTTTCCAAAACCAAAACGTGATGATTTATATGGAACTAGTGTAATGAGTATTCAATTTACTAGTGATGGCACTAATACTTTATCAATAAAAAATAGATATAACCATCGTGTTAATAATCCTGATGCAACTCTTTCAAATAACTTAGATAACATAATACCTGGGTTAACTAAATCATTTGAAATCCACAAAGGTATCAAACAAAACATAACAAATGATAAAAACTTTGAAATACCTGGTTATGTGAGAGCAAATGATGGCAAATTTTATAAATACAATAGAGAAATAAATAATATCTATTATTGCCCAGATAATATTATCATAGATAATTTTAATGTTTTAAAATATGACAAAAGTAGATATCTACTTATTGATCATTTAATCATAGATTTATCTTTAAAGAAAATAATTATCTATGATAATACCCTACAAGAATCAATACAAAACTTATTTAATAATATAGAAAAAATATCTATATTATCAAATAATGATACCAAAATAATTACGATTATAAATAAAGACAACAAACAGATGGATATATCCATAGACAAATTTAATAACATAAAAAATATTAAATTAATAAATTGTTTTAATATACAAGATAATTTTCTAAAAACAAGTGCTTTTATAGAAAGTTGTAATTTACCAAATACCATTACCATAGGTAATAACTTCTTACGTAGTAATTATATGTTACATAACATATATGCACCAACTCTTGAAGTAATTCAAGATGACTTTCTAGCTTTAAATGGTTTATTAAAAGATTTAGATTTACCATGTTTAAAAGAGGTTGGTAATAACTTTCTAAAAGCAAATGAAGTATTAGAGGTTATAAACGTTCCATCGCTTGAAGTAATCAAAGATAACTTCTTACGTGATAATAAAAACTTAAGAAAGTTAATTTTACCAAACATAAAATACACAGGTAAGAACCTACTAGATAGTAATAGATTTGTTAAAATAACTCAAACAGAAAGGAGTAAATAATGAAAGAATTATTAGTAATAAATAAAGATAATAATAGATATATCTTAATGGATAAAGAAAGTAACAAGTATGATTTAACAATTTATATCGAAGATGAAGAATACCAAATAGAAGCTGGTGATATCTTAACAATAAATATGGATATGATAGATACTAGAGTTTTAACATTTGGTAGTATTAATTCCAAATATGGCAGAGATATCAACAAAACTAATTATAGTGAAGTAGTAACATTTAATAAAAATGGTAACAAAACATATTTAAAAAGGATATATGGTTAATATGGAAGAAGATTTAAAAGAAATAAAAAAGAAATATGGCGAAAAGATGGCTCATTTCTGCAGAGAACAATTTCCAATACTTCTTGAAAAAAAGGGACTACTTCCAAAACTTATTGAAAGTAACTTTAATGAATACCATCAACTTTTTGATGATTTAGAAAAAAATTCTGCTGAAGTAATGTTTAAAAACTATATCTATAATTTAGTAAATGTAGAAAATAACTTAGAAATAATGATTGATAAAACTCCAGAAGAATTAATGGATATCGCAGGTTACATATTAAAAGAATGTACTACGGAAGAAGAAATTGATGAATATAAAAAGTATTATGCTGAAAATGAAGAGCTTTGTACATTCAAAGGAAATAGACTAGAAAGATGCCGTGTATTTTTTGCAGTTAAAAAAGATGTTGCTAAAATAAAAAGAGAAGATTATCCACATCCTAAAAGAGAAGATGCCTATGGAACATCTGTTATAAGTATTCAGTTTGAAAAAGATGGCACTAATACTTTATCAATAAAAAATAGATATAACCATCGTGTTAATAATCCCGATGCAACATTTTCAAATAACTTAGATAATATTATATCAGGTTTAACTACATCTTTTGAACATCACTTAGGTATAATTCAAAAATATCGTAATAATGGAGATTTTGAACTTCCAAATTATGTTAAAGCAAATGATGGAAGATTCTATAAATATAATAGTGAAATGAATAATATTTGTTATTGCCCAGATAATATTATTATTGATAACTTTGAAGTAAAAAGATTTGATAAAAGTAGATATTTAGTAATAGATCACTTCATCATAGATTTTAAAGATAAAAAAATAATTCTTTATGATAAGAATCTAGAATATAAAGAAGATTTCCAAAATATATTCAAAGAAATAATAAAAATAGAAGTTATCAATAATAATGAAACTAAATCTATTTATATTACAAGTTCTAATAATGAATTATTAGAACTTACTCTAGATAAAGATAATAAAATAATAGGTTTAACTACTAAAAATATTAAAACAATAGGTAATAACTTCTTAAGAAATAGTTTATTTGTAAATAATATAAACTTATCAGATACTACATCTATTGGAAAACACTTCATGTCAGAAAATTTATACTTAAGAAGTATAATAGCTCCCTTGCTTATGCAAGTAGACAGTTACTTCTTACAATCTAATAAATCACTAGAAGTATTATCTTTACCATCTCTAATAGATGTTGGTGACCAATTCTTACTAGAAAACCAAGTTTTATCTAAACTTGATTTACCAAATTTAGAAAAAGCAGGTGATTCATTCTTAATGCAAAATAGCTCTTTAAAAGAAGTAGACTTACCTAATTTAATTTACATAGGTAAAAATCCAATGAGATGGAATCATATATTAGAAAGATTTAATACCCCAAAACTAATAGTTCCTGATAATATATCAGATGCCTTTCATAGATAAAGAAAAATAGTCTCAACTGACTATTTTCTCTTTATCTTCTTTTTTTACTAATCTATCAATTGTAATAATTTAGATATTCTATATAAAGTTTCTACAGCAAGTTCTAGAGAAGTTATATCTTGTTCTAATAGTGTCATATATCTTAGTATCATAATCTATAATCTTCATATTTTAACTTTCACATATATTATAATAAATATTTTTCAAATATTATATGAGCTATTGACTAACAAAAGGTATTTATTGTATAATTTGTAATGTAAAGATGTACCAAAAAAGAGGTTGTGTTTTATGAATAAAAATATAAAAAAAATTAATGCAAGAACTATTACTTTAACTATTCTATTTGTTTTAATATTAGTAGTTATAGCACTATTAATAGGTAAGTTTTCTTATTCTTATTTAGCACCAACAGTATCAGATGATGTTGAAGGTAGTGGTGAAGTAACAGCGAGTGGAGATACAATAATTTTTACAAAAGGTAATACTTTATCTTTAAGTGCAACAACTGATAACTTTAAAACAAATGGAGAAAATTTAACTGCTACAACAAATCCCAAAGTAAAACTTATGGTATCGAGTAAAACAAATAGTGCATCAAGTAAATACTTTGCAGGTATTATAATAAAAAACAATACTTATAGTTATACAACTACTGATAAAAAGCCAGAAGTTATATTAACTGTAAAAGATGAAAATGGTAACATAGTTGAATCAAGTGCAGATAACCTAACATTTGTAACAGTAAATGATAACTTAAAAGGTTTCGATATAACTGGAGTAAATGGAGCATTTAACATAGTAACAGACCATGTTATAGCAACCTCTAGTAATAAATCAGAAGTAATTCATACATGGACATTTACATTAACATTTGTTAATTTAGGTACAGATCAATCTAATAATGAAAATGCTTCATTAGAAATAGATGTAGTACTTCAAAAAAATAAGTTATTAACTTCGATAGCTGATGTGTGCACGAGTGGTGATGTTTTAACTGATTGTCTAGTAAAAGCACAAAATCAAATAGGAAATACCATTGGCCTGTATTATCATAATAATGAAATGGCAAATGGTGCGAAAGATAATTCATATAGATTTTCTGGTACATCAAATTTTGTGAAAAATTATGTATGCTATGGTAATAGTGATGACTGCTACCCAGGTTATAGAATAGTAGGTTTGTTTAATGACAATAATCACGGAGTAACTGGTAAAAATTTAGTGAAAGTTATACAAAGTGACGTTTCTTCTGAAGAAGCATGGAGAGAAAATAATTTTAAGAATTCAAAAGCTAATGAAATTCTTCAAAATACCTATTACCCTGGATTGATAGAACATTATAAAGATTTAATAGCAAATGTTAATTGGAAAACAGGTGGTTTATCTTCTTCAAATTTAATTGCAAAAAGTGCTTTTGATGAAGAAATTACCAATTCATCTGATACATATTCAGCAAAAGTAGGGTTAATATATATAAGTGATTATGCTTTTGCAACAAGTCCAAATAATTGGACATACTCATTGAATTTATATAATAAACAACAAATATATAATTCTAATTGGATGTTACCATCACTTATGATTTCTGGTAGTTCATATGCTTATTCAATATCAATCGATAAAAATAATACTGGTAAAGTTTTTTCTGTTTATACCGATGGAAATATTACTACTAATGATATAAATAATTTTGGATTATTAACACCAACATTTTATCTTAATTCTGATGTTATTTATGCAGGTGGATCAGGTACTTATAGTGATCCTATAAAAATATCTTAGAATAAATATTCTGAAAATTAAATAACAAACAAAATAGTTGAGTAACAAACTCAACTATTTATTTTGTTTAACAATTAATTTAGGATATGGTTTTCACATCTGTTATATATAATAGATAATCTATCAAAGTATTATAATATTCTACTAACTTAATTGATTGAACATAAGACATCTCACTTATTTCAAGTTCATATCCTGCATATTGACATTTACTCATAAAACGAGTATGATAAATATAAATAATAAAAAGTTAGTAAAAATAATAAAAAACGATTCATATGGTTCATATGAATGGCACGGAGTAAGTGGCAATGATTGGAGTATAGCAGACTTAAATAAGACTTTAAATTCAACATTTTTAACTGCACAATTATCAGGATATGAAGATAAGATACAAAGTGTTGCATGGAAAATAAGTGGATTAGGAAACGAATCAACTGTTGCAAAAGGAATATACACTGCAGAAGTTGCAAATGCTACAAAAACATATGAAGCTAAAGTAGGACTTATGTATCTTAGTGATTATGCATACGCTAGTAGCCCAAGTTATTGGGAAATATCAGTAATTAAATATACTGCAGAAGTTGTTGCAACTAACTGGTTATATTTAGATAATAAAACTCAATGGGTATTAACTCGTGCTTCAACTGATAATTATGATGTTTTTAGCATAACAAATGATGGACATGTTAATGGAGACAATAACGCTTTTTCAATATATGAAGTAAAACCAACATTTTATCTTACATCAGACATTCTATATGCTGGAGGAACAGGAACATCAAATAATCCATATCGGGTTGGATAAACAAGCAAAAAATCAACCTTTTAATTTACACAAATATGTGTTATCATATTATTGTAAATAATAAAAGGTGATTGACAAATGAATAAATTTATAAAAAGAATAAAAAATAATCAAGCATTATACATACTAAGTATCTTAATAATAGGTATATTACTCTTGCTAATTGCAAGAATTACATATGCATATTTAGCTCCAAGAATACAAAGTGCACTAAGTAATGTTACAACTACATCTGATACAGTAGATGATTTTAAATTAGAACTAGGGCAACCCCTAAGTCTAAATGCAACATCAACAAAACTTCCTGAAAATGGTTCAAATTTAGTAGTAACTTCAACAGAAATAGCAAAGTTAAAAGCAAATAGTACAAAGAAAACAGCCAACTATAATTATTATTTATACTTACAAATTACAAATAACACATTTAAATATTCAGATGGAACAACACCAGAAATAATACTAACAGTAACAGATCCAAATGGTAATGAAATAACATCTTTAGATAATTTAACTTATGGAACATATAATGGAGTATCAGGCTTTGATGTAACAACAGCAAAAGGTTTATTTGCTATCGCTAATAACTATGAAATAACATCAAACTCAAGCACAACATATACAGAACATGATTGGAATATTACACTTACATATCTAAACCTAAACATAAACCAATCAGGAAACTATGGCGATAGTTTTGAAACTAAGTTATATTTACAAAAAGAAGAAAAAGTTTTACGTTTTGATGAAACTTGTAATAATGATTCAATTTCTTGTCATATAGCAAAATTATATACAGGAACTCAAGGAGAAAATAATATTTATTATCATGACACAAACTTAACAAATGGAGCAGGAGATAATTCATATAGATATGCAGGAGCAAGTGCAGATGTAAAGAATTACATTTGCTTAGGTTCAAGTGAAGCAACTTGTCCAGATGATAATCTATATAGAATCATCGGTGTATTTGGAGATAATAATCATGGAGTAAAAGACCAACAATTAGTTAAAGTAATAAAAAATACATCAATAGGTAATATAGCATGGAACACAACTGCATCAAATGACTGGGCAAATGCATCACTAAATACAACATTAAATTCTACATTTAAAACAGAAAAATTATCAGGATTTGAAGATAAAATAGCAGAAGTAACATGGAGAGTAAGTGGATATAGTACTAGTGGTGCAACTGCAAAAACCGTATATACAGGAGAAATAACTAATGCAACAAAAACACATACAGCAAAAATAGGATTAATGTATGCAAGTGATTATGGATATGCAACAACACCAGATTATTGGGCAAAAAATTTTCCTGAGCATAGTATTGCAGCATGGAGTAAAGATTGGCTTTTCTTAGGTTCTCAGGAATGGCTATTGTCGCCTTATTCTAGCAATTCCAATTATGCTTGGATTGTGTATAGCAGTGGTAATGTCCACGACGATGGTAACGTGACCAATACCAATGCGGTGCGTCCATCATTTTTCCTAACCTCATCAGTTCAATTTGTATCTGGATCCGGAACATCAACTGACCCAATGCGTATTAACTAATTAACGGACAGTTTTGAAAAAACATCGGTAAAACTTAACAAAAAAGAGATAAAAAGTTCGACCAGTGTTGAACGATTTACCTTTTTTTGAGTTATAAAGATGCTAAAATCATATAAGAAAGTTACAAATACAACATTTATACTATAAATTGTATAATAGAAAGTCATAAATATTTTAAAGTTAAAAAGTCATGATTTTAAGATATTTATGACTATTTTTGTTATACTTGTATTATATCATAATAGATAAGGAGTGATATAAGTATGAGAAAAGATATTACAATTGAAAAACTAATGTTAGGAGGTAAAAAAGTGAATAAAACAGCATTAGAAAATTGCCTAATTTTTATAAATAAAGAAATTTTAGAACTATGTATTCTTATTTAAATCCTGCATCAATTGATTATTTGGCTGAAGATAATAATCAATATTGGTATGGTTTAATCGAAGAAGTAATATTTGGTTGTGAAAAAGATGTTAAATTAAATTTAACTAGTGAATGTTCATCTTGTCATGGTAAAGGTGGATTTAATGAAAAGAAATGCCATACTTGTGGAGGTACTGGTAAAGTATTAGAACAAGCTCAAACTATATTTGGGTATATGCAAACTCAAAAGACTTGTCCAGATTGTCGTGGA
>CAKOKR010000005.1 GCA_934095965.1 uncultured Bacilli bacterium | reverse complement strand
TCTCCTTAATTTAATTATAACAAAAGTAAAAGTAGATCACATTCTTTTTATGTGTCTACTTTTACTTTATCACTTCAAAGGCATAAGTAATTGTGTCTTTTTATATTGACTTTTTTTTAGTTTTTTGATAATCTTTAGGTATGATAAACAGGAAGTATAGGTGGTAATTGTGTTTAAGTTTTTAAAAAAAAATTTTTTTGTTATAGTGTTTATAATATTTGTGTTTACGTTTGTCTTTATTAGAGGTAGTAAAACCTTGGATGAATTTCATCAATCTCAAAAAAGACAAGATTATATCGTTTTAAAATGCGAAACTGACTTAAATGATAAAAAAAGTAGCTATAGTGATAATTACATTGACTATTGTAATAAGATGTTATCTTATAAAAATAATAAGTTAAGTTTTTATAATTATTTTAGTGATATGTTAGTTGATAAATGTGTCTTTTTAAATTATTTAGGTTTTTTAATTGTTGTAGTTCCTGCACTTTATTATGTTTGTAAGTTACTTAAAAATGGTTATATTGTGAATTATCTAACAAGAAAAAATTATTTGAGTTTTTTAAAATGTTTATTTGGAAAAGCTTATCGGTTTGTATGGATATTGCCGTTGCTTGCTTTTGTATTAATTGTTCTTTCGTTAAAAGATGGAGTAGTTCAAAATAATTATACAGTTTTAACAATATGGATGAGTGATATTACAAATAATATTTATCTATTTATTATTTTGTACTTAATTAATATATTTATGTATTCTTGTATATATATAAATTTAGGTTTAATAGTTGCAAGGTATCAAAATAATTATTTTCTAAGTTTAGTTTTATCTTATGTAATTTTATTTGGAATAGAGTTGTTCTTAGAATTATTTAGTACGACGGGAGTATGTAATGGTATTTTTGGAGATTATTGTAGTTGGCTATTTTTAAATATTATGAATTCATTTACTTTTAGTGATACTTTTGGTACTTTGCCATTGATGTTATTTTCATTTGTTATGTTAGTTATTAGTTTTGTAGGTGTTTTCTTAGTATATAGGAATCAAGAAAAGTTAGTTATAAAATCTGAAAGATATTGGAGGTCAAAATGAAAATAGAAGTTAAAGATGTTTGTAAGAGTTTTCGTAAAAAACAAGTATTAGATAATGTTAATTATACATTTTTATCTGGTAATATTTATGGACTTAGTGGTATAAATGGTGTTGGTAAAAGTGTTTTGTTAAAGATTATATGCGGTTTATATAAACCTAGTTCTGGTTTTGTTTTATATGATGGAGTAAAAATTAATCAGGATTTAGTTATTAAATCTAATGTTAGAGCTTTGATTGATACGCCATATTTCTTTCCTGAGTTAACTGGTTTTGAAAATTTAAAAGTATTATCAAAAATAACAAATAAGATTAATGATGATGATATAAATAAAGCTTTAGATATTGTTAATTTAACCTGCGAAAAAGATAAGTTATATGGAGATTATTCTTTGGGTATGAAACAAAAATTGGGTATTGCTCAGGTTATTATGGAAAATCCAGAAGTAATAATATTAGATGAACCATTTAATGGTATTGATAGTGAAAGTATTTTAAAAATAGAAGAGTATTTAAAAGAAATGAAAAAAAATAATAAAATAATAATTATAACTAGTCATATAGCTAATAGTTTAGAAAAGTTATGTAATACCATTTACAAAATGGAGTAATAAAATGAAATATCAATTATGTGTGTTACGTGATTTAATTAAAAAAAGCTATTTAAAGTTTTTTGGAGTTTGGTTGTTATTCCTTCTTATAATTTTTAGCTTGGTGATTATTTCTCCGGTTGGGGTAAGATTAAGTGATTTTTATTTTCTTTTGGGTGTTTTTTATAATTATGACGTAACATTTTTGGAAGTTTTATGGATTGGGTTTCAATTATTAAGTTTAATCTATATGTTTTTGCTCTTTTTAGAATTTGAAAAATATAATTCAAGTGAATTTCTTTTATTAAGATGTAAGATTAGATGTGCATTAATTAATAAATTAGTGGTATTTAGTTTGTTTACCATTTTATTTAGATTATTATTTTTTGGAGTTTCATTTTTGATTTTACATAATAGTGTTATGTTTGATTGGTTTTGTTTTTGGCAAAATATAATGTTATACATTGGAGTCATTTTTGTTGTATTTTTATTATATTTAGTAACTTTTTTAAGAAATTAATGAAAAATAATTACAAATTGCTTAAAAACATTTGACTTTTTGTCATTTTTTTCATATAATTTTAATCGGTACATTTTATTTATGTGATTTGTTTAGTCGTGGGAAAATTAAACATTGAACGTAGTGGAAGGAATTTGAATATGAAATCATTTATGCAAAAAAAGGAAAATATCGAAAGAAATTGGTATGTTGTTGATGCTGAAGGTAAGACTTTAGGTCGTGTTGCAACACAAGTTGCTCATGTTTTAAGAGGAAAACATAAAGTAACTTATACTCCATATGTTGATTGTGGTGATTACGTTATTATCGTTAATGCTGAAAAAGTAGTTTTAACTGGAAACAAATTAGACAATAAGAAATATTATAATCATAGTGGATTTCCAGGAGGATTAAGAGAAAGAACAGCTAAAGAAATGATCAATAATTATCCAGAAGAAATGGTTGAAAGAGCAGTTAAAGGAATGCTTCCTCATAATAGATTAGGAAGAGCTATGGGTAAAAAATTATTTGTTTATAGCGGACCTGATCATAAACATGAAGCTCAACAACCAAAGACTTTGGAAATTAAATAGGAGGAATTATGGCTAAGAAACAAGAATGGACAGCTACTGGTAGAAGAAAAAGAAGTGTAGCAAGAGTAAGATTAGTTGGTGGAACTGGTAATATCACTGTAAATGGTGTTGATGTTAATGATTATTTCCCATTTGCAACATTAGTAATGGATTTAAAACAACCATTAGTTGCAACAAACAATGAAAATAGATTTGACATTGATGTTAATGTTAATGGTGGCGGATTCTCAGGACAAACTGGTGCAATTCGTTTAGGTATTACAAGAGCATTACTTGCATTTGATGCTAATACTGATCAAACTAGAGAAGATAGTTATAGACATATTCTTAAGAATGCTGGATTTGTAACAAGAGATCCAAGAGTTAAAGAACGTAAGAAATATGGTCTTAAGAAAGCAAGAAGAGCTCCACAATTTAGTAAACGTTAATAAAATTTCGGTTTTAACTTTCCTCATAAACCATTGGTTTATGGGGTTTTTTGTTTTGTAATTATTATCGTTTTCCCGTAAAGGGGGAAAATGTTCAATTTGTTAATTCTGTCTTTAAAATTTTGTTTTTATTTGATACAATATTTATGAAATGAGGAGTATAAAATGAAACGTATTTTAATGAATAAAGATGTTAAAGTAATGACTTTAGAATATGATTCTATAAGTTGTAGTTTTATTAAAATTTATAATGTGTCTAATATGGAATATGCTCCGTATATAATTAGTAGAATTAGTAATGATAATGATGCCTTATTAAAAAGAGTATCTAGTTGGTTCTTGGGACGTGGTATTCCATCATGGAGAGATAGATTGGATTTGTTGTTACATCGATTAAATATTATTGCTCCGAATGAATTACTTAATAAAGCATTTGGTTTATCATTATCCCATCAATATTGTTTAAAGCCTTTTTATAAAAATATTAAATATGATGTCATAAACTTCTTTGATAATGGACAAAGTTTAAATATTAATTATTATAGTGAAGATGAGTTGCATGTAACTGGAGAAGGTAGATTCTTTTATGAAGTGAGAAGTTTTAATGATATTATTAAAGTTGTTAAAGATATTAAAAGAAATGATGTATCTAAGTTAGGGGGAATACCTGAGTAGTTTGATAATTTATTGCATCAATATCAAGAGTTTACTCACATTTCAAATGAAAGAATTAATAAATTAAAGAAATTAGTAAAGGAATAACTTAGTTAATTTCTTTTTTGCTATTGTTTTTATCTTTCTTTTTTAGTAAAATAGTTACATGTGAGGGGATAATCATGAGAATTAGTAATGAATGGAAAAATTATGAATGTTTAGATGCTGGTAATGGTGAAAAGCTTGAACGTTGGGGCAATATTATTTTGCGTAGACCTGAACCTTTAGCTATGTGGCCAATTGAAATGGATGATACATGGAAAAAAGTTGATGGTGTTTATTATAGATTTGTTGATGGTGGAGGTCATTGGGAATTTAATAAAAAGTTACCTGATTATTGGACAGTGGAATATAAAGATTTAAAGTTTAAAGTTAGTCCCACTAATTTTAAGCATACTGGTTTGTTTCCTGAACAGGCTTGTAACTGGGATTTTTGTATGAATAAAATTAGAAATGCTGGTAGAAGTATTAAAGTTCTTAATTTGTTTGCTTATACTGGGGCTGCTACTGTTGCATGTAGTAAGGCTGGAGCTGAGGTTGTTGTTCATGTTGATGCTGCTAGAGGTATGGTTGAATGGGCTAAAGAAAATGCAAAACTTTCTGGAGTTGAAAATAACTATATTAGATTTTTAGTTGATGATTGTTTAAAATTTGTTGAAAGAGAAATAAGACGTGGTAATAAATATGATGCTATAATTATGGATCCACCTTCATATGGAAGAGGGCCTAGTGGTGAAGTTTGGAAACTTGAAAAGAATTTAGAAGAACTTGTTAGTAGATGTGCACTTTTACTTAGTGATAAACCATTATTTTTCCTTATAAATGCTTATACAACTGGAGTATCAAGTACTGTGTTATATAATATTTTAAAACTAACTGTTGGTAAGACTTATGGAGGTGTTATTGATGCTGGAGAAATAGGTCTTCCAATAAAGAGAAATGATTTAGTGCTTCCATGTGGTATTTATGGGTTATGGCAAGATGAATAAAATTATATATGAAGATAATCATTTATTGGTAGTTGAAAAGCCAAGAAATATGTTGGTTCAAGAGGATAATACCAAAGATTTAGATTTATTAAGTAGTTTGAAGAGTTATATTAAAGAAAAATATAATAAACCTGGGGATGTTTATTTAGGACTTGTTCATAGATTGGATAGACCAGTTGGAGGCTTAATGGTTTTTGCAAGAACTAGTAAAGCTGCATCAAGATTATCTGAAACAATTAGAGTTCATGATTTTCATAAAAGTTATTTGGCAGTTGTTGAAGGTAAGTTAGATAAAACTGGTGTTTTTGAAGATTATTTAAAAAAGATTGAAAGTGAAAATAAAACTATTGTTGATAAGTCAGGAAAATATTCTAAATTAACTTATGAAGTTTTAGGTTTTAAAGATAATTTGAGTTTGGTTTTAATTAATTTGGAAACTGGAAGGTCTCACCAGATAAGAGTTCAGTTCTCAACAAGAAATCATCCTTTGTGGGGAGATCAAAAATATAATAAAAAAACATTACCTAAAGAACAAATTTCATTGTGGTCATGTAGTTTAGAATTTATGCATCCGACTTTAAAAGAAAAGTTATCATTTAAGCTTGAACCACCAATAAATGAATATCCGTGGAATTTATTTAAAGGAGAAATAGAAGAATGGAAGAATACAAAGAAATAGAAAGAAGTATTATAAAAAAATATAGAAAAGAAATATGGGCAAAGTTTGTTAAAGCTTGCAAGGAATATGAACTTATTAATGAAGGGGATAAAGTAATGGTTTGTATTTCTGGAGGAAAGGATTCATTTTTACTTGCAAAGTGTGTTGAAGAGTTGCAAAAACATGGTGGAGTTAAATTTGATGCTTGTTATGTATGTATGAATCCGGGGTATAATGTAAAAAATAAAGAAATGATTTTAAATAATGCTAAAAAATTAAATATAAATTTAGAGATGTTTGATAGTGATATATTTGATGTTGCAAATATGTTAAATGAAAAAAGCCCATGTTATATGTGTGCTAGAATGAGAAGAGGATACCTTTATAATAAAGCAAAAGAACTTGGATGTAATAAAATTGCATTGGGGCATCATTTTGATGATGTTATTGAAACAACACTTTTATCTATGTTTTATGGAAGTGAAGTTAAAACTATGTTGCCAAAACTGCATAGTGAAAATTATGAAGGGTTAGAATTAATTAGACCTCTTTATTTAGTTAAAGAAAATAATATACTTGGTTGGGTTAAATATAATAATTTAAAGTTTATTAATTGTGCTTGTAAATTTACTGAAAAAGTAAATGGGGATATAGTCTTGAGTAAAAGAAGAGAAATGAAAGAGTTAATTAAACATTTAAGGAGTTTGAATCCAGATATTGATTATAATATATTTAAGTCATTAGATAATGTTAATTTAAATTGTGTACTTGGTTTTAAAAAGGATGGAGTATATAAAAGTTTTATGGAAGATTATGATAAGTAGTCTTTCTTTTTGTGAATAATATATAATAATTAAATATAAAGCATAAATATTAATATGAAGAATTATTATGTTAAGATTATGTTTTTGTTTATTATATTGTTTTTAGTTTTATATGGGAATCCTGTTAAGGCTGATTTACCTATGCAAGGAAAAGTTATTGTTGTTGATGCTGGTCATGGAGGTCTTGATCCGGGTGCTATATATAAAGATATATATGAAAAAGATATTACATTAAATATATCAAAATATTTATATGAGTATTTGTCTAGTTGCGGTGCAACAGTCATTATGACTAGGGATAGTGATAGTGATTTAAGTAATGGAGTAAATAATCATAGAAAGAAAAAAGATTTTGATGAAAGAATAAAGATTATTAATAAAAAATATGTTGATATGTATGTATCAATACATTTAAATTATTTGACTGATTATAGATATAATGGACCTCAGGTTTTTTTTAATAAAGATAATAAAGATATAGCAATTAAAATACAAGAATATATTAATAATAAATTAGGTACAGATAGAAAGGTAAAAAAAATACCTTGGGATACATATATGTATAGTAAATTAAATAGTAAAGGTGTTTTAGTTGAATGTGGTTTTTTATCTAATAAAGAAGAAAGAGATAAATTAATAACGAAAGATTATCAAAAAAATTTTGCAAAAATCCTTGGTGATGCTATAATAAATTATTATAATTAAGTTAAAATAACATTGTTTCACTTTTTTTTCACAGTTTTTTTACATTAAAGACATTAAATAGAGGTATATTTATTATGTTGATTGTGATATAATGTTTATAGTAAAGGCGGTATAGTGTGAAATCGAAAACATTTAAAACATTAGATGAACAAATTGACATACTGGTTAACAAAGGTTTAGTGGTAGATGATGTTGAAGCCACTAAAAGTATTTTGTTACGTGAAAATTATTTCTTTTTAAGTGGGTACCGTCATCTATTTATGGATCCAATAGACAATAAAAGGTATTTGGAAGGAACAACATTTAAAGAGTTATATTCTATGTTTTTGTTTGATAGACAAATAAGAAATATAATATTTAAAAATATTTTAATTGTTGAAAATAATTTAAAAAGTATACTTGCTTATGTAATGAGTAAGAACCATGGTTTTAAAGAAAATAATTATTTAAATCCGAATAATTTTGTTAGAGATTCTAGAAAGAATAGACAGATTAATGACTTAATTAGAAAGATGAAAAGACAGATTAGCGTTAATGGAAAACAACATACAGCAACTGCACATTATATTATTAATTATGGGTACATTCCATTGTGGGTAGTAGTTAAAGTATTATCGTTTGGTATAGTTGGAGAACTTTATACTATACTTCAGTACCAAGATCAAAAAGAAATTGCTGATGTATTTGGTGTAAGTATTAATAATATGGTTGATTATTTACCTATTTTAGCTAATTATAGAAATTTGTGTGCTCATGAAGATATTTGTTATATTAATAGAACTCAGAAAGTTATTGATGATACCAAATATCATAAGTTATTGTATATTCCAATAAATAATGAGGAATATATATATGGTAAGAATGATTTATTTGCATTAGTAATTATTCTTAAAACATTGTTAGATCCAGATAATTTTACTTTATTTATAAATGAGATTAGTTATGAATTAGATAGGTTGTCTGGTAAATTAAATGTAATAAAGATAGAAAAAGTATTACATGAAATGGGATTTCCAAATAATTATAAAGAGATAGCGAGGTTAGAAAAATGAATGAAGAAAATATGGAAGTAAAAACTAAAGAAAGAAGAAAAATTATTTATTATTTGATTGCCTTTTTTGTAGGTTGTTTAGCAATGTATGCAGTTGTGTATTATTTTCCAACTACTATAACACAAAATGTAACTAAATTAGAAAAAGATGTAACTGTTACAGATACTGGAATTGCTGATGCAGTTGAAAAAGTATATGATGCAGTTGTAGTTGTTTCAACATATCAAGATGATACTTATACAGCATCAGGTACTGGTTTTGTATATAAAAAAGATGATAAAACATATTATATTTTAACTAATCATCATGTTATTGATGGTGGTAATAAAGTTACTATAACATTTACTGATGGAACTGTTTTAGAAACAAAGATTGTTGGTTCTGATCAATATGCTGATATTGCAGTTTTAACTGTTCAATCTGATAAAGATTTAGATGTTGTTGAAATTGGTAAGAGTGAAGATTCTAGAGTTGGAGATACAGCTTTTGCAGTAGGTGCTCCACTTGATAGTGCTTATTCTTGGACAGTAACTAGAGGTATTTTATCTGGTAAAGATAGAATGGTTGAAGTATCACTTTCTAATAATAAAAATAGTGATTATGTTATGAAGGTTTTACAAACTGATGCTGCGATTAATTCTGGTAATAGTGGTGGACCTTTATGTAATAGTAATGGTGAAGTTATTGGTATTACATCACTTAAACTTGTAAGTAGTGGAGTTGAGGGAATGGGATTTGCTATTCCAATAGAATTTGCTATTAATAAAGCAGATGAATTAGTTAAAGGGGAAAGTACTGAATATCCATATATTGGGGTATCAATGTTTGATGTATCAACTGCTTATTATTCTTATCAATATAGTAGTTTAATAAAAGATTCTGGTTTAACTAGTGGTGTTATTGTTGCAGGTGTTGAAAAGGGAAGTCCTGCTAGTAGTGCTGGTTTAAAAACTAAGGATATTATTACGAAGATAGATAATGAAGATGTTAAGAATATTGCTTATTTAAGATATTATTTATATCAACATAAGGCTGGAGATACAATTAAGGTTACCGTTTATAGAGATGGTAAGGCTAAAGAAATTAGTGTGAAATTAGGAACAAGTAAGCAAACTACATAAGCTTACTTTTTTCTGATATTGGAGGGTATATGAAATTAAGAAGATTTTTAGCATATTTTATAGATATTATGATTGTGGGGTTAGTTGCAAGTAGTTTAGCGAATATAAGGATAATTAATCCATATTATGATGAGTATTTAGAAGTTCAAGATAAAATAAAAGAAGCATATAAAGATGTTAATGAAGATAATATATTGGACGTTGTATTTAAAGAAGATAATATTAATTTATATAGAGATTTAAGTAAAGCAAATAGTATTACATCAATTATATCTGTTTGTTGTTATGTTTTATATTTTGTGGGATTTCAAAAATGGAATAAGGATCAAACTGTTGGTAAAAAATTAATGAGAATAAAGGTTGTATCTGTAGATAAAAAAGAGGTTAGTGGATTAGATTATTTAATAAGAAGTGTATTTGCATACAATTTATTGTTTACATCTTTAAATATATGGGTTGCTTTTAGATTTAGTGGTAATATGTATTTAAATTTAACATCAATATTTAGTAGTGTTGGAAGTTTAATAACATTAATTACTTATTTAATGATTTTGGTTAGAAGTGATGGAAGAGGTTTACATGATATAGTTGGACATACTAAAGTAGTGTTGGATAATGAATAACAACTTATATACATATTAAAACCAACAAGTTATTTTGTTGGTTTTAATCTTAATCTTCCTTTGCCCATGTCTTTTACTGGTGTTAGAATACTGTAGTCTATTTCTGTACATGCTATTTCATAACTATATTTTTCTTTTAGTTCATTAACCATGTTTTTATAAACTAAAGTTGCTTTTTCATAGTTGTTTTTTAAAATATAGTCTGATGCTGGAATAATGAATTTGTTCATTAATGTTAACGCTTCGATTGTTGGAGCATTTTCTATTTGCTTACTAATTACTGGACCAATTTCATCATATTCACGAAGTAAATTAATTCCTTCGGGTGATTTTCTTAAATAGTTTTCACGTAAAAATCTTAAATTTCTTAAAAATTCACAATTGTCTCTGTATCCTAGTTTTGAACATACGATAGTGGTTATGTAGCAACCTGCAGGTTTATAGCCATTATCTTTTTTTTCTGTGTATAATCTACATGATTCTTCATCTTTGTATTTATATTTACAAGTTTTTGAACAGTAGTAACGTTCTCCCCAGTATTCTTTTTGATTTAAATCAAAATATTCGCAATTTCCACAATAATCTTTCATTGTGATTCCCCCCTTTAAGTGATATCTATTATACTCAATTTTAACAATTTGTCAAGTTTTTTGATTGTTAGGCACTTGACAAATGCCAAGTGATGGGGTAATATTATCTAGGTGGTTTTATGAATGATGGTATGCTTTATAAAATGAATTCATTAAATATATTGATTGGTAGAAAGATGCTTGTAGATAAATTTGGTGCTAGTCAAATGATTATAATGAGTTATTTACTTCATCATAGAGATGGGGTATATCAAAAAGATTTAGAGGATATACTAAATTTAAGAAGAGCCACTGTTTCTGGTGTTTTAAAAACTATGGAAAAACATGATTTAATTGAAAGAGTTATATGTGAAGATGATGTTAGGTGTAAAAAAATAATATTAAAAAGTGATGCTATAAATATGTTTGAAGAAAAGAAAAAAGAATTTTTAAAACTAGAAGATGTTGTAAAAAAAGGATTAAGTAAAGAAGAAATTGATGAATTTAATCATATAATAGATAGTATGCGTAATAATTTAATAGCAGTTTAGGAAAGGATAGTTATGATAAAATTAATTAAAAATTTTAAAAAAAAGGATTGGTTAATAGTTTTAGTTAGTGCCATTATTATTGTGCTTGAAGTATGGCTTGATTTAAAAATGCCTGATTATATGTCCCAGATTACTGTTTTAGTTCAAACTGAAGGAAGTAAGATGTCTGATATATTAAAAAATGGTGGATATATGCTTCTTTGTGCTTTTGGTAGTTTAGTTGGGGCAGTAATTGTTGGATATTTAATATCTATATTGGCATCTAGGTTTTCTAGAAACTTAAGAGGTAAATTATTTAGAAAAGTTGAATCATTATCTATGAATGAAATAAAGGAGTTTTCTACGAATAGTTTAATTACAAGAACAACAAATGATATAACAAATGTAGAAATGTTTATTGGTTTTGGATTGCAACAATTAATTAAAGCTCCGGTTACTGCAATATGGGCTATAACAAAAATATTAAATAAAAGTTGGGAATGGAGTATGGTAACTGGTGTTGCTGTTATTATTTTGTTATCAATTATTGGAATGCTTGTGTTAATTGTTTTACCTAAGTTTAAGTTAGTTCAAAAGTTAACTGACAAGTTAAATGAAGTAACAAGAGAAAATTTGCTTGGTATTAGAGTTGTTAGAGCTTTTAATGCTGAAGATTATCAAGAAAAAAGATTTGAAGATGCTAATAACAGTTTAACTGATTTACAATTATTTAACCAAAAGACAATGTCAATTATGGCACCAGTTATGTATCTAATTATGTATATGTTAACACTTGTTATATATTTTATTGGGGCTTATTTAATTAAAGATGCAATGTTATCTGTAAAGATTAGTTTATTTGGTGATATGGTAGTGTTTTCATCATATGCAATGCAAATTATTATGTCTTTCTTAATGCTTGCATTTATATTTGTTATGCTTCCAAGATCACAAGTTTCTGCGGGAAGAATTAATGAAGTACTTGATACAACTGTAAGTGTTGTTGATGGAAATTTTGATGGTGTTACAAAAGAAATTGGAACTGTTGAATTTAAAAATGTTTCATTTAAGTATCCAGATGCTGAAGAATATGTTTTAAAAAATATATCATTTAAAGCAAATATGGGAGATACTGTTGCATTCATTGGTTCAACTGGTTCTGGTAAATCAACACTTGTTAATTTAATTGTTAGATTTTATGATGTAACTGATGGGGAAATATTAATTGATGGTGTTAATATTAAAGATTATAATTTGAAAGAGTTATATAAGAAAATTGGTTATGTTCCTCAAAAAGCTGTAATGTTTGATGGAACTGTTGCTAGTAACATAAGTTATGGTGAAAGTAAAGAAGAAAAAACTATAGAAAAAATTAAAGAGTCTGCTTTAGTAGCTGAAGCACAAGACTTTGTATTAAAGATGGATAATCAATATGATTCACATATTGCTCAAGGAGGTACAAATGTATCTGGGGGACAAAAACAACGTCTAGCAATTGCTAGAGCTATTGCTAAAGATCCTGAAATATATATATTTGATGATTCTTTTTCTGCACTTGATTATAAGACTGATGCAGAATTAAGAAAGAATTTAAAGAAATATACAAATAATGCTACTAGTTTAATTGTTGCTCAAAGAATTGGTACAATTATGAATGCTGATAAGATACTTGTTCTTGATCAAGGTACTTGCGTTGGTATTGGTACACATAAAGAATTAATGGAATGTAGTGATATTTATAGACAAATTGCTTTATCACAATTGTCAAAGGAGGAATTAGATAATGCCTAGACATGAAAGAAAAGTAGAAAAAGCAAAGAATTTTAAAGGTTCAGTAAAAAGATTATTAAAAGAATTAAATCCCTTTAAAAGACTTCTAGTTATATCACTAGTGCTTGCTTGTTTAGGGGCAATACTTACTATTGTTACTCCGAATATATTAAGTGATTTAACAGATAAAATATCTGATGGATTGGTAGTTAATAAAGATAATTTAGAATATCTTACTAAAGAAGTTACTAGTAAATTAAATGAAGAAAATATTATTAAAGCAACTGGTATAAATATTAATGAAGATAGTATTAGAAAGATAATGTTAGATGAAAGTATTAGTTTAGATGATAAAACTAAGTTTAATGAAGCAATTAGGAATAATGATTTTAGTAATATGCCATCTTCCATATTGGAAGTGTTGATTAAAGATGAAGATGTTTTAAAATTTATGGAAAGTATTAATAATAAAGTACTGGTAATACCAGAGAGTGTTGCTAATAGATTATTTGATGAAATAACTATAGATGGTGAAAAAATAAGTGCTGTTGATCAAGCTAAGTTTTTAGAAAGTATTAGTACTGTTGATGATTATAGTAATGTAACTAAGTTATATAAATCAATTGATGATGCACCGGATAGTATAAAAGTTGTAGTTGAACCAAATATGGATATTAGTGGTATAAAACATATTGCATTAATACTAGTTACTATTTATTTAATAAGTGCTATTTTTGAATATATTGAACAAATAACAATGACTGATGTATCAAATAATTTTGCAAGAAGATTAAGAAGTAATATATCTAGTAAAATAAATAGATTGCCACTTAAATATTTTGATAAACATTCAATAGGTGATACATTATCTAGGGTTACAAATGATGTTGATATGATAAGTCAATCACTAAATCAATCATTAGCTTCATTAGTTAGTGCATTGACACTATTTATTGGAACTGTTGTTATGATGTTTGTAACAAACTGGATTATGGCTTTAACTGCGATATTATCAAGTTTATTTGGATTTATTTTTATGGCTGTGGTTTTATCAAAGAGTCAAAAGTATTTCGTCGAAAAACAAAAGGAACTTGGTAATTTAGATGGTCATATTGAAGAAGTATATTCAGGACTTAATGTAGTTAAAACTTATAATGGTCAAAAGATATCTAATGAAAAGTTTGATGAATTAAATAATAAATTATATAGAGCAAATTGGAAGAGTGAATTCTTATCTGGTTTAATGATGCCAATGATGGGATTTATTGGTAACTTTGGTTATGTTGCTGTTTGTGTAGTTGGAGCTTTACTTGCAATTAGTGGTAATATTAGTTTTGGAGTTATTGTTGCATTTATTGTTTATGTTAGATTGTTTGTTTCTCCGCTTTCTCAGATAGCTCAAGCTATGACTAGTATGCAATCTGTAGCTGCTGCTAGTGAAAGAGTATTTGAATTTATGGATGAAGACAAAATGCCTGTAGAAAAAAATATGGAAGTTCTTGATAAAGATAAAGTAAAAGGTAATATTGAATTTAAGAATGTAGTATTTAAATATGATGGAAATGATAAACCAACAATAAATGGATTTAGTGCTGTTGCAAAACCGGGAGAAAAGGTTGCAATAGTTGGACCAACCGGAGCAGGTAAAACAACAATGGTTAATTTACTTATGAAGTTTTATGATATAAATGATGGAGAAATATTAATTGATGGTGTTTCCACTAAGAAGTTAACTCGTGAAAATGTTCATAGTTTGTTTACAATGGTGTTACAAGATACATGGATATTCAATGGTACAATTAAAGAAAATATTGTTTATAATAGTAAAGGTGTAACTGATTATGATGTTAGAGAAGTTTGTAAAACTGTTGGGCTTGATCACTTCATTAAAACATTACCAAATGGGTATGACACTGTACTTAGTGATAATGATTCTGTGTCAGCTGGTCAAAGACAACTTTTAACTATTGCTCGTGGTATGATTCAAGATGCACCATTCTTGATTTTGGATGAAGCAACCAGTAATGTAGATACAAGAACTGAAGAATTAGTTCAAAGTGCGATGGATAAATTAACTGTTGGTAAGACATCATTTATAATTGCTCACAGATTATCAACAATAAAAAATGCAGATTTAATACTTGTTATGAATAATGGTAATATTATTGAACAAGGTAATCATGAAGAATTGATGAAACAAAATGGTTTTTATGCAGAACTTTATAATTCTCAATTTAAATTATAGGATACTTTCGGGTGTCCTTTTTAGTTTGACTGAAAATTGCACAATAAAATGACTGAAAATTGTATATTTTAGAAATTTATCAAATAATATCGCATTGTTATGTTGGTTGTGGTATAATAAGTCTTGAATTTGAGGTGATGTTTATGCATAATCATGTTTTAATTGCTGAAGATGATAAAGATATTGTGGAACTTTTGAAGCTTTATTTAGAATCTAATGGTTTTATTGTGTCTGTTAGTTATGATGGACTTGAAGCTTTATCTAAGTTAGATGAAGATATTGATATTGTAATTGCTGATTTAATGATGCCTAGATTGAATGGGTATGAACTTATTAAAAGTATTCGGGAAAAAAGTGATATACCAATTATTATTATATCTGCTAAAAATATGGATAGTGATAAAGTGTTGGGACTTGATATTGGAGCTGATGCATACATTACGAAACCTTTTAATCCATTGGAGGTTATTGCATATGTTAAAGCTTTGTTAAGAAGATATTATGAGTTTGGAAATTTGACTAATGATAATATCATCAGACATGGGGATTTGGAGCTTGATTTAAGTAAGTGTATTTTAAAACTTGGGGGTAAAATAGTACCTCTTACATCAACTGAATTAAAGATACTTGCTATGATGATGAAAAATCCAGGTAAAGTATTTACTAAATCACAAATTTATGAATGTGTTAGTGGAGAGTTTTACGAATGTGATGATAATACAATGATGGTTCATATATCAAATATAAGAAGTAAGATTGAAGAAGATATTAAAAAACCAAAATATATTAAAACAGTTAGGGGGTTAGGTTATAAATTTGAAAACAAAAAAGAAGTTTAGTTTAAATAAATATATTATTATTCAATTTATTATATATACTTGTATAATATTTCTTTTTGTTGTATTAATTAACTTGTATAACAGCTGGAAACTTAATAATAGTTTTTTAGTAATTGATGATTTTTTAGAATATGAAAGTATGTTAGAATATGAAAATTATGGAAGCATACCAATGAGTAAGTTTCCAGGGTGTGATTTTGCTATATATGATGAAGATAATGAACTTATTTATGCTACGAATAGTGATATTGCCTTAAATATAGATGGTAGTGATTTAGAATTTATAAATGATTATAGTAGTAATTATTATTATGATGTACTTAATGTAGTGGATAAAAAGAATAATAAAATAATAAAGATATATAAAACTATGTATGATAGTGATATGGATGAAGATGTAGTTGTGGCATCATCTGTTTTAAACAGTGACTTAGAGGTTGAAAGTGGTACTTTGTTTCAAAAAAAAGATACTTTAACAGATAGAGAATTAGATTTGTTAAAAGGGTATTATAGTGATGAACAAATGGTGGAAAAGTATGAGTTTAAAACAATAGATAAAGAAGAAAATAGAACATTATTATTTATGTCACCATCATTTACAAGTAGTTCATATGATGATATAGTTAAATCAAATGAAATGACGTGGTTAATTGCAATACCTTTTTTGATGTTGATAATTTTTGGTGAAACTTACTTTTTTAATAAGAAATTAAAGAAAAGTTTAAATAGTTTAAATAATGTAATTAATTCTTATAAATATGGAGAAAAAATAGAAGAAGAATTACCAAAGGAATTTGAAAGTGTCTTAAATAGTTTTACTAATTTAATGGAGCAATTAAAAGTTAGTGAAGCTGAAAAGATTAATATTTATAAAGATAAACAAAGGATCATTGCAGATTTATCACATGATTTAAAGACACCCCTTACTGTGATTGGGGGATATTCAAAGGCATTTTTGGATGATTTAGTACCAAGTGATAAACAAAAACAATACATTGAAACTATTTATAAGAAGAGTATGATTGCAACATCTTCGATTGATTCACTTTTCTTGTATGCTAATATGGCTCATCCAGAATATAAATTAAATAAAGAATATATTGATATAGTTAAGTATACGAGGGATTATTTAGCTTTAAAATATAATGAAATTGAAATTAGTAAAATGAGTTTGGATGTAAATATTAAAATAGATAAATGTATGGTTTATATAGATCAAAAAGAGTTTAGAAGAATATATGAAAATTTAATAAATAATTCAATTAAGTATAATAAAGACGGTACAAAGATATATTTTGAAATGGGTATTGATGAATATTTATACATTATTATTGGAGATAATGGAATTGGTATAGATAATAGTTTAAGTGATAAAGTGTTTGATGCTTTTGTAACTAGTAATGAAGCAAGAACTAGTGGGAATGGTACTGGTTTAGGGTTATCTATTGTTAAAAATTTAGTTGAAATGCATGATGGAAGTATTACTTTGGTTAAAAAATGTAAAAAAGGTTTAAAAACTGAATTCTTAATAAAAATTAAGATTTAGTTTAGGTTTAATTTATTATAGTTTTATATAATGAATACACGAGGTAAGTTATGAAAAATGTATTAGAATATTTAGAAAATATTAAAAATGATAATAAGGTTATTGATAAGTTTGGAAGTAGAACTTATAAAGAAATTTTAAAAAACGCTAAAGTTATTGGTAGTAAGTTAGGTGGTTTTGTTAAAAATAATGATCCAGTTCCAGTATATATGGAAAAAAGTATAAGTACATTGGAAGTATTTTTTGGTGCTTTATATGCAGGTGGTTTTTATAGTCTTTTGAATGTTGGGTTACCTGATGCTAGACTTAATCAAATTATTAGTGTTTTAGATGTTAGTTATATAGTAACTGATTTAGAACATTTAGATGATGCTAAGAAATATTTTGGTGATAAAAAAATATATGTGTATGAAGAATTAGTTAAAGGTGATATAGATGAAGAGTTACTTGGAAGCATTAGAAGTAAAAAGTTAGATGTTGATCCGGTTTATGCTAATTTTACAAGTGGTTCAACTGGAGTGCCAAAGGGTGTTGTTGTTGGTAATAAATCAATTATAGATTTTATAGATAATTTTGTTGATACATTTGGTATTAATGAGTTTGATATAATAGCTAATCAAGCTCCGTTTGATTTTGATGTGTCAGTTAAAGATATTTATCCAGCATTAAAAACTGGAGCAACACTTGTTATTGTGCCAAAAGAATTGTTTTCAAGACCTGCGGAATTACTTGACTTCTTAGTTCTAAACAAAGTAACTACTATGACTTGGGCAGTATCTGCACTATGTTTGATTACAACATTTCATGGACTTGATTACAAAGTTCCAAGCACGGTTAAAAGAATTATGTTTAGTGGTGAAGTAATGCCAATGAAACATTTAAAAGATTGGATGAATCATTTACCTAATACAACATTTGTTAATTTATATGGACCAACTGAAATTACTTGTAATTGTTCATATCATATAATAAATAGAGATAGAGAATATGAAAAGATACCTATAGGTGGTGCTTTTAATAACGAAGAAGTATTTTTGTTAAATGATAAAAATGAGTTAGTAATTAACCAAGATGAAAAGGGTGAAATTTGTGTTAGAGGTAGTGCTTTAGCATTAGGTTACTATAAAAATAGTGAACAAACTAAGAAGGCTTTTGTTCAAAATCCTTTGAATGATAGATATATTGAATATATTTATAGAACTGGGGATTTAGGTTATTATCATGAAAATGATTTGTATTTTGGGGGAAGAAAAGATTTTCAAATTAAGTATCTAGGTCACAGAATTGAACTTGAAGAAATTGATAAAGCAATTGGTAATATCAAAGAAGTTGAAAGAGTATGTACAATATTTAAAGAAGATAAGAATAGATTATGTGCATTTTATATTGGTGATATTGAAACTAAAGAATTACATGAAGTTTTATCAAAAGAGTTACCAGTGTTTATGATACCAAATAGATTTATTAAATTAGATAGTATGCCTTTAACTAAGAACGGAAAGATTGATAGAAAAGCATTAGAGGAGAAGATGTAAATGAACGAAGTAGAAGTAAGAAATATTGGTACACCTTTTTATATATTTGATATTGATGTTTTAAAGAAAAGAATTAATTATTTAAAGAGTATGATGCCAAGTAATGTAGAATTATGTTATGCAATGAAAGCTAATCCATTTGTGGTAAAAAAAATAGAAGATGTTATAAAAAAATATGAAATATGTTCTTATGGCGAATGGTGCATAGCCCATGGACTTATGGTTGATGGAAGTAAGATGGTTATATCTGGTGTGTATAAAAATGAAGAAGAAATGATAGATATAATTAATAATAAAAGTAATGGTGAAGTATTTACAGTTGAATCAGTTAATCAATTAAAGTTACTTGATAAAATAACTAAGGATAAAAAAGTATTTATTGATTGTATTCTTAGATTAACAAGTGGTAATCAATTTGGGATGACTGAAGAAGAAATAGAACACATATTAAATAATAGAGATGAATATAACTATTTAAATATAATGGGAATACAGTATTTTTCTGGAACACAAAAAAAGTTAGAAAGAAGAATTTTAAAAGAATTAGAATATGTAGATAATTTTGTTAAACATTTAAATGATGATTTAGGTTTTATTGTTGAAGAATTAGAATTTGGACCTGGTTTTCCAGTTATGTATTTTGAAAAAGAACAAGATTTTTTAGAAGATAATTATTTAATGGCTATAGCAGATGGTATTAAAAATATGAAGTATCAAGGACATATAACAATGGAACTTGGTAGAAGTATAGTTGCATCGTGTGGTAAGTATTATACTCAAGTAGTTGATATGAAAACTAATAAAGAAGGTAATTTTGCTATAGTTGATGGAGGTATGAATCATTTAGTTTATTATGGTCAAATGATGGCGATGAAAAAACCAATGATGGATATATTACCAAAAAGAAATAAAATAAATGAAGAATCATGGAATATAGTTGGGTCACTATGTACAATTAATGATTTAATTGTTAAACAGTTAAGTGTTTCTAATTTAAAACTTGGAGACATATTAGTTTTTAAAAATACAGGTGCTTATTCAATGACTGAAGGTATTAGCTTGTTTTTAAGTAGAGATTTACCTAAGGTGTTGTTTTATGAAGATGGTAAATATGAAGTTGTAAGGGAAAATATTCCTACTTATAAACTTAATATGCCAAATAAAGGAGGTGAAAATTAATGGAAAAGTTAATTCAAATATTAGAAGATTTAAATCCTGAAGTTGATTATAATACATGTACTAATTTAATAGATGGTCATTATTTAGATTCTTTAGCAATTCTTTCTTTAGTAGCGGAAATTGAAGAAGAGTTTGATGTAGTGATACCAACAGTTGAAATTATACCTGATAATTTTAATTCTGCGAAAAGTCTTTGGGCTTTAATAGAAAAGTTAAAGGAAGAAGAATAGTATGCAATATTGTAGTGTAGCGTTTTTGGGAGTTTTTTTGCCACTTACATTATTATTTTATTGTGTTATTCCTAGAAGGAAAAGATGGCTTGTATTACTTATTGCAAGCTATATTTTCTTTTGGTCATTAAGTGGCAAGTTATTAATTTATTTATTGTTTTCAACATTTTCAATTCATCATTTTGGATTGTGGTTTGATAAATTATATAAAGATAGACAAGTTGCAATTGCAACGGAAGATAAAGAAGAAAAAAAGTTAATAAAGAAAGAATATGATAGAAAAGCTAAGAGAATAATGTTTTTAGCAGTAGTTATTCACATTGGTTTATTGTTGTATTTGAAGTATAGTACTTTCTTTGGTATGAATTTTAATTCATTATTTGAACTAATGGGATGGTCTTTTAGATTTAAAATAGAAAAGATTTTGATTCCAATAGGTATATCTTTTTATACTTTACAAGGTTTATCATATATAATTGATGTTTATAAGAAAAAGATTAATGCTGATTCTAATTTAGGAAGACTTGCATTATTTATGGCATTTTTTCCTTGTATAATGGAAGGACCAATATGTAGGTATAATGATATAGCATTAGATTTATATGAAGGTAAGTCACTTGAATATAAAAATATTACTTTTGGAATTCAAAGAATCCTATGGGGTATGATGAAGAAGATGGTAGTAGCTGATAGAATTAATCCATTTGTAAAAAAAATTTTTCTTGGTATTGATAAATATGATGGGTTTGTTGTATTAATGGGTGCTATTATGTATACGATACAACTTTATATGGATTTTTCTGGAACAATGGATATGGTTATTGGTGTTGCAGAAATGTTTGGTATTAAGTTACCTGAGAACTTTAGACAACCATTCTTTTCAAAGAATATATCTGATTTTTGGTCAAGATGGCATATAACTTTGGGGACTTGGTTTAAAGATTATATCTTTTATCCAGTTTCGTTATCTAAACCAATGAAGAAGGTAACACTTGTTTTTAGAAAACATTTGGGTAAACACTTTGGTGCTGTTCTTGCTGGTAGTGTTGCATTATTCTTGGTATGGATTAGTAATGGATTGTGGCATGGTGCTGCATGGACATATATTTTCTTTGGGTTATATCATTTTTGTTTGATTGTTCTTGGTAATATTTTTACACCATTTATTGTAAGTTTATGTAAAAAATTAAAGATTAATCGTCAAAATATTGTATATCAAGTATTGCAAATTTGTAAAACATGTATCTTTATTATGTTTGGTGAACTTATTTTTAGAGCATATACTTTAGAAAGTGCATTCTTAGGAATTAAGAAAATATTTACAGATTTTAGTTTGTTATCTATCAAAAATGGGGCAATATTTAATATGGGATTGGATAGACATGATATGTTAATTATTGCTGTAGTGTGTTTTATTGTTTTTGTTGTTAGTATATTAAAAGAACGTGGTGTTATGGTTAGAGAGGAAGTAGCTAAAAGACCTGTTGTTATTAGATGGGGTTTATATTATGCATTAATACTTATGGTCATTATTTTTGGAGCTTATGGAGTTGGATATAAACCTGTTGATCCGTTATATGCTAATTTTTAAGGAGGACTTATGGAAAAGAGAAAACAAGTAATTAATTCAATATTATTTATAAGTATTTTATTTGTTATTATTTGTTTAATAACTGAATGGTTTGTTCCAAAAGATAATAATGAATTAAAGGGAATGTTAGATGCTAGAGCAAATGGTATACTTGGTGAAGAAAAAAATACAATAGATGTTTTAGTTATTGGAGATAGTGAATCATTTACAAGTATATCTCCATTACCAATCTGGGATAAGTATGGGTATACAATGTTTAATGGTGGTGTTTCAAGTCAATATTTGGTTGATACTTTAAAGTATTTAGAGATGGTTTTAGAATATCAATCGCCGAATATTGTGTTACTTGAAGCGAATGCAATATATAGAAAAATGAATTTTGATAATGTTATATCTAGTTTGGCTAGTGATATTGCACCATTACTAAAGTATCATAATAGATGGAAAACTATGGATGGTAGAGATTTTATAGATAAAGTTAAGTATACAAATACAGATGAGATGAAAGGATTTTGGTATAAGAAAACCATTGTGCCTCCGTTAAGTACAGATGGGTATATGTCATTTGATAAGCGTCGTGAGGAAATATCTTCATTGAATAAATATTATTTAGAAAAAATAGTTAATGTTTGTAATAATAATGGTATTAAATTGATACTTTATAGTACTCCGAGTGTTAAGAATTGGAATTATAAAAGACATAATGCAGTTTTAGATTTTGCAAATAATAAAAATATTACATATTTAGATTTAAATTTAGAAGTTGATAAGTTAGGAATTGATTGGGATATTGATTCTAGGGATGCTGGAGATCATTTAAATTATTATGGTGCAATTAAGATAACTGATTATATGGGAGATTATTTAAATAGTTTAAATATATTAAAGAGTCATAAAAATGATAAGAAATATGATAATTGGAATAAAGCTTATCAAAGATATTTAGAGAAAATACAAGCATAGGTTATATTTTATAGAGTTTAGAGAGTTATAATACTTGTAGATATGAAAAAGAGGTGTCTTCGGAAATTACCAAATATTTGGTAATTTTTGTTTTTGCTTGAAGTATGTTGTTATCTAAGTTATAATTAATTTGTTGGAGATGTAAAAATGGAAACAATTAAAATGGAAGATAAAGATGGAAATATTAAAGAATATGAAGTAGTGGTTTCATTTTATTCTAATAAGAATAAGAAACATTATTTAGTGTATACTGATAATAAAAAGGATGAAGATAATAATTATGTATATTATGCATTAAGTTATAATCCTTTGGATCCAAGTGATTTTGATGAAATAAAGAATGATGAAGAGTGGATGGAAATTGAAAGAGTGATTAAAGATGCCGTTAGGAATAGTAAGTAGTTTATTACATTTATTTGTTAGTATTTATACATTTTATGTTGTCTTTAAAGTGAGTGATAAAATTAAAATTAATTACAAGTTTGATAAAGATTTTTTTGATAAGAATGTAGTTAGAATTCATTTACCAAAGGAATTATTAGTTGAAAGTAAATCTATTGATTTTGATAGAATTAATGAAAATAAGTTTAAAGATACAATAACATATTTTTGTGTTGTTTTAACTAATCATTTTGATAGAGATACTTTGAATTGTTTTTATCAAAATATTAATAGTTTAATTGTTAAAGATAATATCGATTCTTTAGATGATTTACTTAATTTAACTGATACATTGGGTATATATTATAATCAAGATAATTCAATTAAGTTATATAGGAAGAATAAAAGAGCAACATTATATCATGAGTTATTTCATATGGCTAGTAGTTATGTTGGTAATAATAACATGTTTAGTGGTTTTAGTTATAGTAATCAAAATGATGATAGTAAAGATTTTGGTGATGGATTAAATGAAGGATATACCGACCTTTTAACCAAAAGATATTTTGGTAATGTTGAAGTATTTGAATCTGATTATGATTTTGAAATATTAATAGCATCTTTTATAGAAGAAATTGTGGGAAAAGATGTAATGGAGAAGCTTTATTTGACAGCTGATTTTCAGGGACTTATGGGTATACTTAAAAGATATGCTTATGAAGATGAAATAAGGATATTTATTAAAGATTTAGATTTTGTTTTAAAATATAATGATGAAGATAAATTAAATAAGAAAAATATTAAGATATTAAATGAAGTTATAAAAAATATAAGTGAGTTTTTAGTTAGAACTAATTATAGAAAAGTATCTATGATGGATGTAAGTGATGATGTAAAGAAAAGATTAATAAATTCTTTTAATAGAAAAATAGATAAACATCCAGGATTATTATTAAGTTTAGATAGTTCGAATAAAATAATAGAAAAAGAAATAGAGAGAAATGGTAACTATAGTAGATAAAATTAATAACAGTAATTTAAAATATTCATATAATATTCTAGGTGATATACATGGATGATAGAGCTTTAAAAAAGGTGGTTATTGATGCTGGTCATGGAGGAGATGATCCGGGTACTATTGCTAATGGAATAACTGAAAAAGATTATACTTTGAAAATTAGTAATTATATTCATAATAGATTAGATGAAATGGGAGTACCTAATGAAATGAGTAGAACTAGTGATGTTACGTTATCTGCAAGTGATAGACCAAAAAAAATTCAAAGTTTTTATGGAAATGGTAGTGATGTTTTGGTTGTATCAAATCATATTAATGCAGGTGGTGGTGATGGTGCAGAAATTATATATGCTTTAAGAAATAATGATAAGTTTGCTAAAAAACTGGCAACTGAATTTGAAAATACTGGTCAAAATGTAAGAAAATATTATCAAAGAAGATTACCAAGTAATCCGGTGAAAGATTATTATTATATAATGAGAGATACTCCGAATAATGAAACAGTTATTGTTGAATATGGTTTTGCTGATACAATTAGTGATGCTAATTTAATTAAAAACGATTGGAAAAAGTTAGCTGAAGCAGTAACTAAAGCAATTGTAGAATATGCAGGTGGTAAGTATGTTGCGCCATTAGGTTCAAATTATTACACAGTTAAAAGTGGAGATAGCTTATGGAGTATTTCAAGAAAATTTGGAGTAACTGTTAATGAATTAAAAGAAGCTAATAATTTATCTAGTAATTTATTAAGTGTTGGTCAAAATTTGATTATACCTGGTAAAAAAGCTGACATAAGTAGTAATGAATATGTTGTTAAAAAGGGAGATACGTTATATGGTATTGCTAATAAATATAATGTTAGTGTGGATAATTTAAAAAGTTATAATAATTTAAGTACAGATTCTTTATCAATTGGTCAAATAATTAAGATACCTGATAATAAAGTAAGTGGTAATGAATATGTTGTTAAAAGTGGAGATAGTTTATATAGTATATCTAAAAAATATGGTGTAAGTGTTGATGAATTAATGAGTGTAAATAATTTAAAAAGTACAGTGTTAAGTGTTGGTCAAGTGTTAAAAATACCAAATAATAGTGAGGTAACAAATGTTATTTATACAGTTAAAAAGGGAGATAGCTTGTGGAGTATAGCAAAAGATAATAAAACAACAGTGGATGCTATAGTTAAGTTAAATAACTTATCAAATGCAAATTTATCAATTGGTCAAAAGTTATTGCTGCCTTAAATAAAGCGTGATATAGTTGTCACGTTTTAATATATGGGTTACAAAGTAGTGGACTATTATATTTAATTTTACCTGTGTTAATAATAATGCAACTATATATGCAAGTTATTAATATTACATTTGCAACTAGTTAAAAATATCAAATTTATAATTCTTGTTACGGAAAGTATGTTTTTGTTTAAAAAGAAAGTAAATATTTTCTTTGTAAAAAAAGATAAGAAATGATTTTTAAAATTTATTTCTTATCTTTTTTGTTATTTTTGTTAAGTTTGGAAATGATTCAATTATTCTTTCATATAAATAAAGGTCTGTTTTAATAAATTTCTTAATTGCATTTTTAATATCATATGTTGCATCAGTATTTTTCTTTGATACAAATTTTAATTTAAATACAATAGTTAATGATATAGTTATGTCAATAATAAATATAGTTAATATAATGATTGTTATAATGATTGTTAGTTTTGAAATAGTTACTATGTTTAGAAGAAATGGTGTAATATATTTTATTGATAATACTCCGAGTACTGAGAAAGGTAGCATTGTTTCAAGACATATTCTTCCATTTAAGTTATATTTTAAATTTGAATAATCCCACCATCTTAAGTGAAATATTTTTTCCATGAAGTAACTTGTTATATATTCGATAACTGAACATGTAAATAAAGTTAATATAAATAATACAATTACGTTATTTGTGTATGGCTTTAATAATAGATAAAGAATGATGCAACCAAAGCCATATATTGGGCAACAAGGACCAAGTAAAAATCCACGATTTACAAATTTGTGCTCATTGTATAAAGTTAGTAAAACTTCCATAAGCCATCCGATTAATGAATAAATAAAAAATAATATACAATATGAATAGAACATAATAAATCTCCTTTTTCAATATTATACATTATTTTATTTAATTAATCACTAGTTTAATGGATTTTTTGACATATACCTGGGTCGGGATTATAAAAGCAATGGTTTTTATAACTGCCTGATAATTTTTGATTATACCATGTTTGTTTACATGATTGATTGTTTGATGGAGAATAAAACCATAAAGCATTGGTAGCGGGATGATAATATTCACCACGGACAATTCTTTTTGCTAAATCTTTTTCTAAAGTTGTTGCTTGAGCATTAAATAAGGATGATGTTGTACCTACGAATTGGTTTGGTTGATATATTACATCATATAAGCTATTGACGTTTTTAAAAGTTAGGCAATCTGCAAGAACACGATTAGCAACAACATTACCAACCATTAACATTCCAAGATTACCTTGATCAAGTGCTTCAGCACGCATAATTCTTGCAAGTAAATCTAATTCTCTATCTGTATAATTAAAAAGCATAATATCACCTAGTGTATTTTATGTTTTTTTATAATTTTTGTGTAAAAAGAACTAGTATTTTAGTAATTAGTATGTTATAATTTATTTGTTCTTTTGATTAGGGGCATGGTATAATGGTAGCATAGGAGTCTCCAAAACTTTTGATGGGAGTTCGATTCTCTCTGCCCCTGCCAATTGGAATTTAATGAATAGTTCATATAATGTGAACTATTTTTTCTTTACAATGCATATATTTGGTGTTATAATAGGTGTTCCTTTGAAGGGGGAATAGATATGAATAAATATGATGAAAAATTAAGTAGTGAATTTGCTTTATTATCTAATTTGGAATTAGAAATACTTATTAATTGTAAAGTAAGAAGTTATTATGTTAAGAAAAGAGCTATTGCAATAACTAAATATTTACTTGAAGAATATGGTTATGTGGGTTCATATGGTATTGATGAAGTAACTATGGATAGAGAATTATATGACTTTTTGCGTATTGCAAAGGTTAGAATGGTTAGGGTAAATAAAATAAATAATGTTGTAGTTACTAAAGATGATATTATAAATGTTATTAAAATATATAAAGATAGAGATAAGAATATGGGATTTAATAATGAATTATTCTTTGATGAAATGATTAATAGTATTAATGATGATGTGTTAGATAAATTTAATATGATAGATAAAAAAGTATTAAAGAAAGCATAATGTTGTTAACAAATATAAAGATTTTCTAAAAATGGGAAATCTTTTTCTTTTTCTTTATAAAAAATAATGGTATAATTAATTAAAGTAGAGGTGTTTAGAATTGAAAAAGATTATTGGATTGTTATTTATGATTTTGCTAGTTACTGGTTGTGGCAAGAAGGATGATAATAAACTCATTATGGTAACTGAAGCTGGTTTTGCTCCGTATGAATATTATTCTAATGGAGAAATTGTTGGTGTTGATGTTGATATAGCAAAAGAAATTGCAGCATCAATGGGAAAAGAATTAGTTATAAAGGATATTGCTTTTGATTCAATTATTAATGAAGTTAAAACTGGTAAAGCAGATTTTGGTGCAGCAGGTATAAGTTATAGTAAAGAAAGAGCTAAGAATGTTGATTTTACAATTAATTATTCTACGAGTAAACAAGTTGTTATATTTAAAAATGATAGTGGTATTACTAATATTGGTGATATAAATGGCAAAAAGATTGCTGTTCAACTAGGTAGTATTGCTGATACTTATGTAAGTAGTACTTATAAAGATTCAAGTGTTGTACGTCAAAAGAAGTATTTAGCTGCGATTGAAGACTTGAACACTGGTAAAGTTGATTGTGTTGTTATGGATTTATTGCCAGCAGAACAAATTCTTAAAACTAATAGTGGTTTAAAAATATTAGATGGTTCTTTAGTAGAAGATAGTTATGGTATGATTGTTAAAAAGGGTAATAAAGAATTACTTGATAATATAAATAATGTGTTAGAAAAGTTAAAAAATGAAGGTAAAATTGATGAATATATAATTAAACATACAGAAGAATAGGTGGTTATATGAGTAGCTTGTATGAAAAATTTTATGATAGTGTGATATATGATGATAGATATAAATATATTTTTGAAGGTTTATTTAATACGTTATTGATTGCATTTTTTGCCGTAATAATAGGTATTGTTATAGGTATTCTTATTGCACTAGTTAGACATAATTATGAAGTTAATAAAAAATTTAGAGTGTTAAATAAAATAGTAACTTGGTATGTAAATATAATTAGGGGTACACCGGTATTGTTACAACTTATGATAATATATTATGTTATTTTTAAAAGTGTTGATATAAGTATAATTATTGTTGGTGTTATTGCTTTTGGTCTTAATTCAGGAGCTTATGTTTCTGAAATTATTAGAAGTGGTATTAACTCAATTGATAAAGGTCAAATGGAAGCAGGTTTATCTTTGGGACTTAGCTATAATAAGACAATGTTTTATATAATTATGCCTCAGGCAATAAAAAATATTATGCCTGCTTTAGGTAATGAGTTTATTACTTTGATTAAGGAAACGTCTACGGGTGCATACATTGGTATTATGGAACTTACTAAAGCAAGTGATATAATTGCATCTAGGACATATGATTATTTCTTTCCATTATTAATAATTGCAATTATATATTTACTTCTTACTTTAGGATTAACTAAGTTAGTTAATATTTTAGAAAGGAGACTTAATAATGCTTAAGGTTAAAAATTTAAAAAAGAAATTTGATGATGTTAATGTTTTAAAAGGTATTAGTTTTGATGTTTTTGATAAGGATATTGTAGCAATAGTTGGTCCATCTGGTAGTGGAAAAAGCACTTTGCTTAGATGTTTGAATTTAATTGAAGTACCTACGGGTGGTGATATTATTTTTGAAGGAAAGTCATTACTAGATAAGAAAACTGCTTTATGTTTGGTAAGAGAAAAAATGGGTATGGTTTTTCAATCATTTAATTTGTTTCCTCATTTAACGGTTTTAGATAATATGATACTTGCTCCGGTAAAGCTTGGAGTTATGGGTAAGGGTGAGGCTAAAAGAAAAGCCTATGAATATTTAAAAATGATTAATTTAAAAGATAAGGCTTTAGAGTATCCGAATAAATTATCTGGAGGACAAAAACAAAGAATTGCCATAGTTAGAACATTAATGATGAATCCAGATATTATATTATTTGATGAACCTACAAGTGCTCTAGATCCTGAGATGGTAGGTGAAGTTCTTGATTTAATTAAAGATGTTGCAGCATCTGGTAAAACTATGATTATTGTTTCTCATGAAATGAATTTTGTAAAAAATGTATCAACAAGAGTATTATTTTTAGATGAAGGAAAACTAGAATTTAATGGAAGTACTAAAGAATTTTTTAAAAGCAAAAATGATAGAATTAATAGTTTTTTAGCAAAAGTAAATAAATAAATTGAAATTAAATTGTTAATTTGTTATAATGATTATAGAATAAAATAAGGAGGAAAGTAATGAACGCTATAAACGTTAGAAGTGAAATTGGACCTTTAAAAAAGGTATTGTTACATAGACCTGGTAATGAACTATTAAATTTAACGCCAGATTCTTTAAGTAGATTACTATTTGATGATATTCCTTTTTTACCTGAGGCTCAAAGAGAACATGATGAATTTGCCACAAGGCTAAAAGAAAATGGTATTGAAGTTGTTTATCTAGAAGATTTAATGGCTGATGTACTTAATTTAAGTGGAGATGTTGAAGATAAGTTTATTAGACAATTTATCTATGAAGCTGGTATAACAACTCCGAAGTATAAGACACTTGTTTTTGATTATTTGAAAAGTTTTAATAATAAAAAAGAACTTGTGTTAAAAACAATGGAAGGTATAAAACTTGAAGAAATAAGTAGAGCTAAAAGAGATGTTGAAAAATCATTAGTTGACTTAGTTAGTGAAGAATCTGATTTTTTAGCAGATCCAATGCCAAATTTATATTTTACAAGAGATCCATTTGCTAGTGCTGGTAATGGAGTTATATTAAATAGAATGTATTCAGTAACTAGAAATAGAGAAACTATTTATGCTGAATATATCTTTAACTATCATCCAGATTTTAAGGGTAAATTAGATAAATATTATGATAGATATTTACCATATCACATTGAAGGTGGAGATGTACTTAATTTAAATAGTCATACTTTGGCTGTTGGTATTTCTCAAAGAACTGAATCTGCTGCAATTGATGAACTTGCTAAGAATTGTTTTAAAGATCCTAATTGTAAGATTGATACAATACTTGCATTTAATATACCTGTGTCTCGTGCATTTATGCATTTAGATACTGTATTTACTCAAATTGATTATGATAAATTTACATATCATCCAGGTATTATGGATACACTACAAGTTTTTGAAATAACTGAAGGAGATATTCCTGATTCTGATGAAGATTTAAATGTTGTTGAAGTAAATGGTAGTTTGGAAGAAATTCTTGAAAAGTATTTAGGAAGAAAGATAACACTTATTCCATGTGCAGGTGGAGAAAAAATTAGTGCTGAACGTGAACAATGGAATGATGGAACAAATACATTATGTATTGCTCCGGGTGTTGTTGTAGTATATGATAGAAATAACATTACTAATAATATTTTAAGAGAACATGGATTAAAAGTTATTGAAGTTAGTAGTGCGGAACTTTCTCGTGGTAGAGGTGGTCCAAGATGTATGAGTATGCCTTTAGTTCGTGAAGATATTGATGAAGATACTATTAATGAAGAAGTTCGTAAAGATGAAGCTATTCCATCAATTAAATTAGAAGATTTTATTAAGGTGGAAAATGTTAGCAAACCTGATTTAAGAGGTAGAAATTTCTTGACACTTCTAGATTATACACCAGAAGAAATTAGATATTTATTAGATTTATCTAAGGAATTAAAAGATAAAAAGAGAAATGGTGTAGAACATAGATATTTAAGTGGTAAAAATATTGTATTGTTGTTTGAAAAGACTTCAACTAGAACTAGATGTGCATTTGAAGTTGCCGGATTGGATTTAGGTATGGGTGTTACTTACTTAGATCCAGGTGCATCACAAATGGGTAAGAAAGAATCTATTAGTGATACTGCAAAAGTACTAGGTAGAATGTATGATGGTATTGAATATCGTGGATATGATCAAGCTATTGTTGAAGAACTTGCTAAGAATGCTGGTGTTCCAGTATGGAATGGTTTAACTACTGAATTCCATCCAACACAAATGCTTGCTGATGTAATGACTGTTGAAGAAAATTTTGGACATTTAAAAGGCATTAAGTTAGTATTTATGGGTGATGCTAGAAATAATGTTGCTAATTCTTTAATGGTTGTATGTGCTAAAATGGGTATGCATTTTGTAGCTTGTGGACCTAAGAATTTATGGCCTAATGAAGATTTAGTTAATAAATGTAAAAATATAGCAATAGAAAATGGTGGTTCTATTGAAATGAATGATAATGTAATGGAAGCAACTAGAGATGCTGATGTTATTTATACAGATGTATGGGTTTCTATGGGTGAACCTGATGATGTATGGAATGAAAGAATAAGTCTTTTAAAACCATATCAAGTTAATATGGATGTTATGAATAATGCAAGACCAGATGCTATCTTCTTACATTGTTTACCATCATTTCATGATTTAAATACAACTATTGGTAAAGATATTTATAATAAGTTTGGTTTAAAAGAAATGGAAGTTACAGATGAAGTATTTAATTCATCTAAATCAAAAGTATTTGATGAAGCTGAAAATAGATTACATACTATTAAAGCTGTAGTTTATGCAACAATGAGGAGCGATAATGAGTAAAATTGTTATTGCATTAGGGGGTAATGCTTTAGGAAAAAGTCCTGAAGAACAATTATCTTTGTTAAAAGATGTTGCTAAAATAATTGTTAAATTAGTTAAAAATGGTGAAGAAATAGTATTAACACATGGAAATGGTCCTCAAGTTGGTCAAATAGCTTTAGGAATGGAGTACTCTTCAATTAATGGAGCAGGTACTCCGAAGGTTCCATTTCCGGAATGTGGAAGTATGAGTCAAGGTTATATTGGTTACCAATTACAACAATGTCTTCAAAATGAAATGAAAAAAGAAGGTATTAGTAAAAATTGCGTAACTTTGATAACACAAGTTCTTGTTGATTCACATGATACTGCTTTTCAAAATCCAAGTAAGCCAATTGGAATGTTCTATAGTAAGGAAGAGGCTATGGAAATTGAAAAAGAAAAGGGTTATCAATTTGTTGAAGATGCAGGACGTGGGTATCGTAGAGTAGTACCATCTCCGATGCCAATAGATATTATTGAACATGATGTTATAAAAAATCTGGTTAATAATAATACACTTGTAATTGCTGCAGGTGGAGGAGGTATTCCAGTTGTTGATAATGGTGATGGCCTATATGGAGTTGAAGCCGTTATTGATAAAGATAGAACAGCCGCACTACTTGCAAAGCTTATTGGTGCAGATACATTATTGATTTTAACAACAGTTCCAAAGGTTTCTATTCATTATAATACTGAAAATCAAATTGATTTAGATTTTATGAGTGTGAGTGAAGCAATGAAGTATATGGAATCTGGTGAGTTTGCTAAGGGAAGTATGCTTCCTAAAGTTGAAGCTTGTCTAGATTTTGTTAAAAATTCTCCGAATAAAGCGATTATAAGTTCTTTAGAAAAAGCAAGTGATGCTATAAATGGTGTTACTGGTACTGTTATAAAGGAGGAAAAATAATATGGCAAATGCTAAGAAAAAGGCAAAAACAATGTTATCGTCTTTTTCCATTATTCTAATACTAATTTTTGGTCTTGGAATATTATCTCATTTACTTCCAAATGCAAAATTCGTTGGTGAAGAAATTGTTAACGGAAGTGGTACAGTTGGAGCAACATTATCTCAAGTATTAATGGCTCCAATTAGTGGTTTTGAAAATGCTGTAGATGTAGGTATTTTCATTATGATACTTGGTGGAATGCTTGCAGTTGTTAATCAATCTGGAGCTTTAGAAACAGGTATTAAAGTTTTAGTACACAAATTAAAGGGTAAAGAAATTTGGTTAATTCCAATATTAATGACTATATTCTCTATTTGTGGTACAACATATGGTATGTTAGAAGAAACTGTTGGATTCTATGTTTTACTTGCTGCTACTATGATGGCTGCAGGAATGGATCCATTAGTTGGTTCTGCTATCGTATTACTTGGTGCAGGAACTGGTTGTTTAGGTTCTACTGTTAACCCATTTGCAACAGGTGTTGCACTTAGTTCTCTTCCAGAAGGAATTGCTGCTGATAATGGCTTAGTAATTTTAATTGCAGCATTCTTGTGGCTAACTTCATTAATAGTTTCAATTATATTTGTTATGAGTTATGCTAAAAAAGTTCAAAAAGATAAAGGTTCTACTTTCTTATCACTAAGAGAACAAAAAAATGCTGAAAATGCATTTGGTAATTTTGCTGAAGGACAAAAAAAAGAACCTAAGTTATCTGGAAAACAAAAAGCTACATTAATTGTATTTGCTTTAGCTTTCGTGGTAATGATTATTGGATTTATCCCTTGGGGTGAATTTGGTGTTACTATATTTGATAGTTGGAGTAAATTCTTAACTGGAGCACCATTAGGTGAATGGTATTTCTATGATTCTGCATTATGGTTCTTAATTTTATCTATCATTATTGCTATAATTAATGGTTTAGGTGAAAAAGGATATGTTGATGCATTTGTTTCTGGAGCATCAGATATGGTTGGAGTTTTATTAGTCATTGCTATTGCAAGAGGTGCTAGTATATTAATGACTCAAACTCATTTAGATAATTATATTGTTTATAATGCTGCAGAAGCTTTATCTAAATTACCTGAAGTTGCATTTGTTCCACTTAACTATTTATTACATGTTGTATTATCATTCTTAGTTCCATCATCAAGTGGACTTGCAACATTATCTACTCCAATTATTGCACCAATTGCTGCACAACTTGGATATAGTGTTGAAGTTGCAATTATGACTATGGTTGCTGCTAATGGTTTAGTAAATTTAATTACTCCAACATGTGGTGCTATAATGGGTGGTCTTGCTCTTGCAAAAGTAGAATATTCTACTTGGTTCAAATGGGCAATTAAAATTGTTATTATTATTGGTGTATTAAATATATTTGTATTAAGTATATTTGGTTTAATCCTTTAATAGGTATGAAAAACTCATCATTTTGGTGAGTTTTTTAGTGTTCAAGTTCAGAAAAATGTGAAAATTTGATTGTAATTTTCACATTTTCTGTGAAAATAATGGTTTAAATTTCACATTTTTTGCGAAAATTAATTGACTTTTTTCACAAAAACGTGTATATTTAATATGGTGATAGTTATGAAAAGGGATTTTTATGATAAATTAATGTATTGGAAAAACGAAGATATTTTAACTCCGCTTTTAGTTATTGGGGCTAGACAAGTAGGTAAAACTTATATTATTGAAAAGTTTTGTAAGGAACAATTTAAAGATTATATTTATATTAACTTATTTGATAATCCTGAAGTTATTAACATTTTTAAACAAAGTATTAATACTCAAGAAAAAGTTAATCAATTTATAATGTATTTACATAGAGATGTTAATGAAGATACAGTTATTTTTATTGATGAGGTACAAAAATCTGAAGAGTTATTATCTTCAATGAAGTGGTTTTGTGAAAATGAATTTCCTTATAAGATAATTTTAGCGGGTTCTTTATTGGGTGTTACTTTACTTAAATTAAAAAAAGTTTTTCCGGTTGGAAAAGTTCATTTTGAATATATGTATCCGATGTCATTTAAGGAGTTCTTAGTTGCTACAGAAAATCAAAATTATGTTAAATTAATTGAAGATTCTTATGCTAATAATAAACCGATTAATGAATCTTTACATAATGAATTATTAAGAATGTATAGAATTTTCTTGTGTACTGGTGGTATGCCTAGAATGGTTCAACATTATATAGATAAGAATAAAAATTTAGCTTTGTGTGGTCAATTTATTTTATCTGATATTAATTCAGGTTATGTATCTGATATGTATGATACTGCTACAAATGTGAACGAAGCTGTTAAAATAGTCAAAATTTATAACAATATTCCTACCCAACTTGCTAAAGAAAATAAAAAGTATCAAATAAGTAAAATATCAAAGAATGCAAGAATGAGAGATTATAAAGATTCTATGAATTGGTTACTTGCAAGTAAGCTTGTTGTTCCTGCTTATTATGTTAATTATTTTGAAACTCCATTAAAATCATATATGGATGAGAATATGTTTAAGTTATATTTGTTAGATACTGGTCTTTTAATGAATTTAGCTGGTCTTTCGTATGAACCGATTGTTGCTAATAACAACTTTATGTTTAAGGGGGCTATTACAGAAAATTATGTTGCTAATGAATTTCAAAAAAATGGCTTAAATTTATATTATTATCAAAAAGATCAACAATTAGAAATAGATTTTTTAATTGATGTTAAAGATGGAATTATTCCTGTTGAAGTTAAAGCTGGTGATGAAGTAAAAAGTACTAGTTTAAATAAGTACGTTGCTAAACATAATCCTAATTATGCAATTAGAATAAGTGCAAAAAACTTTGGTTTTGAAAATAATATTAAGTCTGTTCCTTTATATGCTGTTTTCTGTATAAAATAGTTTAAATTAGACAAGTACGCAAAAATAATAAAGCTTGCAAATCCAGTGTTTACCTGAGTTTGCAAGCAATTTTTATGTTCCAACTGTCAAAGGTTTTGATGTTGCTCTACTCCGAAAAAATAAAAATTTTTGAAGTTTTCGGAATAGGATTATTATTTTGTTCTTTTTAAATGATGGTAACTTGAGTTTATTGTTGTTTGTAAATCTTGGTTGTTTTTTGGTGTTACTTTCATTATTATTTCTTTTAGAACTTTTTCATCAATTACTCTGTTACCTAGGGATTGTAAAGTAAATATTGTAAATAAGTCACTTGATAAATTTAAATTAAATGTTTCTTTTAGACGTCTTAGTTTTTGAATTATAAATTTTTTATAAAATATTGATTCAGTGTCATCTTTAAGTAAGTGTTTAAAGTTACTTAATATAAAGAAATAAGGACTTAGTTCTGGTACTAGGTTGTTTTTTTCTTTTATATATTTATCCACGATTGGTGGAACTAAAAAGTTGGTGATACTGTTTTGATGTATGGTATCTAGGTTATTTGATAGGGAATCCCAGCAAATATCAATATCATATATTCCATCAATTTTATATTTTTCATCTTTTAAATAAATCATGATTGATGAATGACCTGATGTTTCATTACTTGATGCCCAGTTAATACGATCTGCTTTTAAGTTTAGTGCATCCGCATACATTAAAAATAGGTTAGTATAACCTGCACAAACTATTTTTTCTCCTTTTAGTATTTGTGCAACACTTCTACTTTTGTTGATATCTTCACCAATATTTTCTTCTTTGTATGGCTTTTGTTTTAATAAATTATATATATAGTATGTTGCTTCTGCTGGTGAATATTCTTTATCTTGTATTTCTTTTAAATCATTACATATTGTTTGATACATCATCAACATATCTTTTAAACTTATAGTTTCTGTATGAGTATATTTATCTTGGAAACACACGTTATCATGAATTAATGGGCTAGTTATTAATGTTAACTTATCTTGAAATGAAAGTTTTGATACTTGTAAAATAAGATTTCTTTTTTGTTTAAGTAATAATTTTGGTACATCATTTAATGACATTAGAGGCATGTGTACTGGTGCTTCATCTAGTCCATTTAATAAATCTTTTCTTCTTAATAATTTTTTTATTTCATCCTCTGAATTAAATATTGAATCAAAATCATCTTTTGTTAATTCACGACGTTTTAAAAAAGCTAGATATTCTTTGGTATTTTTAAATATTAGTTGTAGTTCATTTTCATCTTCATAATATGTAGCAAATTTTTCTACGATTTGTTCCTTATTTATAATTATTTGTAATTTCATAATAAACCCCCGCTTTGTGTCATATATTCTAACATAGGTTTGTGTATATGTCAAATTATTATTTACAAATATTTTAGATTTTGATAAAATAATGGTGGAGGATAAAAAATGAAAACGATTGAAGAAATGGATTTAAAAAATAAATGTGTGGTATTAAGAAGTGATTTTAATGTTCCGGTAGAAAATGGAGTTATTAAAGATAATTCAAAAATAGTTAAAGAATTATCAACTATTAAATATTTACTTGATAATAATTGTAAAATTGTTATACTTAGTCATTTTGGAAGAATAAAAGCTGAGGAAGATAAGAATAAAAATAGTTTAAAAGTTGTAGCTATGGAACTTGCTAATCTATTAAAAAAAGAAGTTAAATTTATTGATAATTGTTATGGTGATAAAGTAAAATCAATGGTTGAATCTTGTAGTTTAGGTGATGTTATAATGCTAGAAAATACTAGATTTATGGATGTTCCTGAAAAACGTGAAAGTAAAAATGATTTAGAACTTGCTAAGTATTTTGCTTCTTTAGGTGATGTATATATTAATGATGCTTTTGGTTCAATGCACAGAGCTCATGCATCAACTGCAGGTATTTGTAAATATTTACCTCATGCTATTGGTTTTTTGGTAATGGATGAACTTAAACATTTAAATATTTTGGTTAAAGATACACCTCATCCATTTGGTGTTTTCATGGGCGGAGCTAAAGTTGATGATAAACTACCTATTATTAAGTCTTTATTAGAAAGATGTGATTATTTATTAGTTGGTGGTGGTATTGCTAATTCATTTTTAAAAGCAAAGGGTGCAGATGTTGGAAATAGTATTGCAACTGATGATAAGGATATATTAAATGAACTTAATGAACTAATGGAAGCATATAAGAAAAAAATAATATTACCAATTGATTTTACAATAGATGATGGAATTATATATGACTTAGGTAATAAAAGTATAGACATGTTTAAAAAGTATATTGATATGTGTGAAGTAATATTTGTAAATGGAACATGTGGTAAGTTTGAAGATGAAAGATTTGTTGAAGGTACTCAAAATTTGTTTAATACCTTATTAGAAAGTGGTAAAAAAGTTATTATTGGTGGAGGAGATACTGCAAGTGCTGTTAAAAAGTTAGGATTTAGTAACAAATTTTATTATGTATCAAGTGGTGGTGGAGCTACACTAGAATATATCGCAGATAAAAATCTTAAAGCATTAGAATGGATGGAATAAAATGAAGTATTTGGTTTGTAATTTTAAAAATAAATTACTTAAAGAAGATATTATAAAATATAATAATAGACTTGGAGAAATTGAAACAAAAGTAAAACTAGTTTTAATACCTCCGGTTTGTTATTTATCTATGTTTGATTGTACTGGTTATGAATTAGGTGTTCAAGATATAAGTTCATTTATGGATAAAACTATAACTGGTGAAATCGAAGCATTTCAAGTAAGAAGTCTTGGAGTAACATATGTTATTATAGGTCATAGTGAAAGAAGAAACTATAAACATGAAATAAATATAGATTTTATAAATAAGATTAATAATGCTATGGAAGCTGGGTTAAAAGTAATATATTGTATTGGCGAATCATTATCTGATAGAGAAAATGGTAATACTTATATGGTGCTTGAAAAACAAATAAGTGAAGTACTTAATAATGTTTCTTTAAAAAATATAATGATTGCATATGAACCAGTTTGGGCAATAGGTACTGGAGTAATTCCAGAGACTAATGAAATAAATGAAACAATAGATTTTATAAAAAATACAATAATGGATAAATATGAATGTAAGATGGATTGTTTATATGGTGGAAGTGTAAATAATGAAAATATACATGAATTAAGTCAAATTAAAGGAATAAATGGTTTTTTAGTAGGTGGAGCATCTTTAGATGTTACAAAAGTTAAAGATATGTTAGTGGAAATGGATAAGTAGTTCATTTATTCTTTTAAATTGTGATATTTTCGGCATAATTTTACAACTATATACAAAAGTAGACATAGTTCGACAAAAGTTTTTGTAGCTTTTTGAGTTTTAGTGTCTTATAATGAAGTTGTAGGGATGAAAATAAAATCTTTATACGAAAGGGAAAAATATGAAAAAACAATTTAGGGTAGTTGTGGTGGATGATAACGAGACACTTATTAGAAGTGTAAAAGAGTATTTTAAAAACAGTGAAGAAGTAAGCGTTGTTGGTGGGTTTACTGATGGAAGGTGTGCTGTTGATTATTTGATTAATAACAAAAATGCATATGATTTAGTTATGTTAGATTTAATTCTTACACATTATGATGGTCTTAAAATAATGGAAGAATTGAAGCATAATAATATTGAAAAGAAAATTATGGTTTTATCAAGTTTCAAGGATGATTTTACAATTAAAAGAGCACAGGTTCTTGGAGCAAGTTACTTTATGTTAAAACCAATTGACATGGACATAGTGAATAACAGAATTAAAGATTTGATTGCACACAAAGATGAAGTTTTAGATTTAAAGAGTGAAAAACTTGAATTAGGAGTAAGTAGTATGCTTCATGATTTAGGTATACCAAGTCATGTTAGAGGATACCAATATATTAGGGAAGGAGTACTCTTATTATATAAGGATGTGGATGCAGCAACACTAGTTACAAAAGAAATATACCCAAAGATTGCAGATAAGTACCAAACAACATCTAGTAGAGTTGAAAGAGCAATAAGACATGCAATAGAAATAAGTTGGTCAAGAGGAGATATTAAATTAATGGAAGATTTGTTTGGTAATAGTATTGACTTTGATCGTAGCAGACCAACAAATTCAGAATTTTTAACAACACTAGCAGATAGATTTAAATTAGATAAAAAGGAAATGGTATTTTAAGCTTCTGTTTACACAGAGGCTTTTTTGTTGTATTTTTTTTTGCCATGTATTATAATTAGGTTATGAAGGTGATTGATTATGAAGAAAATATTAACTATTATATTAGATGGCTTTGGTTATCGTGAAGAAGAAAAAGGTAATGCAATACTTGCAGCTCATATGAATACTTTTACGGAATTATGGAATAAGTATCCGCATGCTTTACTTGAAGCAAGTGAAGAAGCTGTTGGTCTATCAAAAGGTCAAGCTGGTAATAGTGAAGTTGGACATATGACAATTGGAGCAGGTAGATTATTAAAACAAAGTGAAATGTTAGTTAATGATTTTTTAAGTGAACCAGATATGGAAAATGCAAATGTTATTAAACTTATTGAAAATAAAGATAAAGATATCCATATAATGGGGTTGTGTAGTGATGGTAATATTCATGCTGGTGTTGATGATTTTATTAGCATGTATAAATTTTTAGTTAATAATGGTTTTACTAAAATACATTTTCATTTAATAACTGATGGTAGAGATACTGGTGTTCATGATGCGATGAAATATGTTAATATGGTAAAAGATGTTATAAAGGAATATGGTGTTGGCGATATTGTTAGTATTTGTGGAAGATATTATGCAATGGACAGAGATGAAAATTGGGATAGAACAAAAGCTTATTATGATTTAGTTGTTAGTGGCAAAGGAATGAGTTCTATAAATATTGAAAAAAGTATCAATAGTAGTTACGAAAAAGGCATTACTGATGAATTTATTAAACCAATTATATGTAGCAAAAACACTATTAAAAATGGTGATATAATTATGTGGATGAATTATAGAGCTGATAGAGCTAAACAAATATTATCATCAATAGTAAACTGGAGCACATTTGATGGATTTAGTACAGAGAATATGAAAGATACATTAGTATTTAGTTTTTTGCCAGTTGATAAAAAAATCAAAACATATAATTTAATTGAACCAGTTGTAGTTAAAAATTCATTAGGGTTATATTTAAGTGAACTTGATTTTACTCAAGCTAGAATTGCTGAAAGTGAAAAGTTTCCTCATGTTACATACTTTTTTGATGGTGGTGTAGATGGCAAGATAAAAGGTTGTGATAAGTTTCATATTCCATCACCAAGTGTTGCAACATATGATTTAAAACCTGAAATGAGTTGTGTTGATGTAACAAAAAGAGTAATTCTTTCAATGAATAATGATTATGATTTTATATTAGTTAATTTTGCTAATCCAGATATGGTTGGTCACACTGGTAATATGGATGCTGCAACTAAGGCTTGTATGGCGGTTGATATGTGTTTAAATAAAATAATGGAAAAGGCAGAAGATAATTTTTATAAAGTAGTTATTCTTGCGGATCATGGTAACGCTGATATAATGATTAATGAAGATGGAAGTATTTGTACAACTCATACTACTAGTGTTATTCCATTTATATTGTGTGATGAAAAAATAAAATTAAAAAAGACAGGTTCTTTGGTTAATGTAGCACCGACGATTCTTGATTATATGGATATAGCTATTCCAAAAGAAATGGAAGGAACTGAATCATTAATTATTGAATAATTTATATGGAGGGTTTATGTATTATTATAAGGTTTTAGATAAAAAAATATTTAAGTATGAAGTTAGTTATGATTTAGAAAAAGTTAAATCTTTACAAAATGATTTAGCTAATGATTGTAGTATAGAAAAGGAATATACTTATTCTTCGATTGGGATACCTCATAGAGATAAGAATGTAAAATATAAAAAATTTGAATATAAATTTGTGGATACTCGATATGATTTTTATGGTGATGATGATATTTATGAAGTAAATACAATTGAGTTAATAACACCACCACTTTATAATTTGATTGAAGAAATTTTAAATGGAAATGTTTTAGCTTTAGAAAAACTATTTGCAAAAAAAATTGATTTGAAAGAAAAAAATGTTAAAGATGTTGATTATTACCAAGTAGCTTTCCAACATTTATTTAAAGTTACTTTAGTTGATACAATGGATTTAGAAATGTATGAAAAGTTATTAGAATTTGTTAATTCACCAAAACTTAAAAATAAAAATGACTATAGCTTAGTTCTTAATAGAAGTAAGAAAAAATAGGTGAGGTTTTATGTATTATTTTAAAGTAATTGATAATGATGTATATAAATTTAAGGTTAATTATGATTTAGCAAGTGTGCAAAAATATCTTTATTATTTAGCAATTGATTTAGGTAAAACTGTGCATAGCAATTATGTTACAGAAAAACCACATAAAAATGCTGATAAAATTTATAAGACATATAATGTTAAATATTTTGGTAAAAGTAAAGATTTTAAACCATTATTTGAAGTTGATTGTGAAGAAGTAGTTAGACCTAATCTATATAAATTAATTGAAAAAATTATTAATGATGATAGTAAAGCTTTAGAAGAATTATATGATTATAGGGTTGAAAAGAATGGTAATAAAAGAGATGTTAATTATTACTATAGTATATTTAGGGATTTATTTAGTTTTGAATTTATTGATAAGATGAATTTAGAAATGTATAATGAAGCAAGAAAATTTATGGGTCTTGAACAAATAGAATATAATAGGGGAAAAGAAAGGTAAGGTAAAAATGTATTATTACTCTGTTGGTGAAGATGTAATAAAGAAATATAGGGTTATTTTTAGTGTTGATAGTTTAAGAAATATAGAAAAAGATTTAATAAAGGATTGTAATATAGAAAGATGTAATTGTTATATGACATATGGGTTACCCCATAGAAGTGTTGGAATAAACTATAAAAAATTTGAATATGAAAAAATTGGAGTTAAAGAAGATTTTTATGGTGATTTAGACATATATGAAGTAAATACTATTGAATTAATTAATCCTTATTTATATGAAGTAATTGAAAAAATAATTGGGGGTAATACTAATTCTTTGGAAGAACTTTTTAGTTATAAAGTAGAATGTGTTAATGAAAAAGAAAAAAATATAACTTATTATGTAGACTTATTTCAACGTGAATTTAGTTTTGAATTAATTGATACATTAGATTTAGCTATATATAATAGGGTTAGTGAATTTTTAGGACTTAATAAATTAAAAAATAAAGAGATAAATTTAGTATGTAATATGTAATTTAGTGAAAAGTTGATATAAAATATATTGACTTTTTTTGTATTTTAGTCTATCCTTATTATAGGAGGATAGAAATGAAAGATAAGAAAAAAGGGTTCACATTAGTGGAATTAATTGCTGTAGTTGTGGTCCTTAGTTTAGTGGTTGCTTTATCTAGTGCGATATTTATAAGTGTTAGAAAAAATATACTTAAAAAAGATTATGATAATTTAGTAACTTATCTAGAAGCTAAGGCACAAGAATATGCTAATAAAACTAATGTTACAACAATAAGTGTTGAAGACCTAATTAAAGAAGGGGTAATTAAACCTGATGATCAAAGCGATATATATAACCCTCAAAATAATGAAAGTATGAATTGTTACATCATTAAAAGTACTTTTGAAGATGGTCAATATGTATCAAAACTTAGTGAAGATTTAGGTAAGAGTGATGGTAAATGTAATACATATGAAAAAACTAGTGCTTTTCAAATGTGTGTATTAGATGGTAATGGTAATTGTGATGCTATATCTAGTAATGCTTGGTTTAAAGATGATGTTACACTTGCTATAAAGTATAGTAATGGTAAAGTTGTTGAAAATGCATCATTTAATTGGACAAGTACAAGTGGTTTATCAAGTACTGAAAGTAAAGTTTTAACAAATACTGAAGACGCTTTAGTAAATATGAGTACTTATCGTTGTGAAGTTACAATTGATCAAGAAGATGGTAAAAAATTACAAGGAGAAGTTAGTAGTGTAGTTGGAGTAGATAAACAATTTCCTGTTATTGAAGAAGCTAAATATGATACTAATTGGGCTCCATCAAAAGAAGTTGTAATTAGTGCAACAGATATGACTGGTTCAGGCATCAAAGGTTATTCATTTGTAGGTGAAAATGAAGATTGTGGAAAATATCAAAGTGATAATAAACATACTTATACAAGTGAAGGAACATATAAATACTGTGTAAGTGATAATGTTGGTAATGTAACTACTGAAACATTTACAATTGAAAGAATTGATAGTGCTACACCAAAGAATCCAGAAATTAGTGCTAGTGATGGAGTTAGTTCTGGTAAGTGGCATACAGGTAACCCATTTACTTTAACATTTAGTAAAGGTATGGGTGAAGAAAGCAAGAGTGAAGTTAAGTTCTATTATGGAACTAATGCTAATAATTTAAATAATATTGGCAATAGTTTAGGTAACATATCAACTAATTATAATAGACAAACAATTTATGTTAAAGCATGTAATGAAGCTGGTAAATGTAGTGGAATAAGTTCTTATAAAGTATATTATGATAATACTCCACCTCATTATGTTAGTGGTGGTTCTATAGGATCTGGTTCAATTAGTAAACCTAATTATGAAGATAATACTGGAGGCTCTGGTAATATAACTGTTTATGTTTGTGTAACAAGTGGAAAAACTCCTTCTAAAAATAATAGTTGTTTCTCATCAGTATCAACATCATTTAGTTATTCTTGTGGTACAACTTATACATTGTATAGTTATGCTATGGATGCTGCTGGTAATACTTCAGATGTAATGTCACATAGTACTTATTATGATGCTTGTTATGTTCCTACTCCAGATCCAACTCCTAGTCGTCCATCAGGTGGTGGTTCTCATCGTCCATCAGGTGGAGGTTCTAATTGTGATGCTACCTGCCAAATGAAACAAAATTCTGAAAAATGGTGGGAAATCCAAAATAATAATTCAATGTCTGAAGATGAAAAGAGAGATCAACAAGATAAGTTGCATAAAAATAATCAAGGTCTTGCAAACGGTAATAAAGATTGTAAGGGTACTTGTGGTTATACTGAAGGAAATGGTAAGTGGTATGATTCAAATGGTAAACCATTATATGATGTAAGTAATGGTAAAAAACCATAATAGAATAAGGAGGAAATGTGAAAAAAATTATTATTACAGCATGTGTTAGTATTTTATTAACACTTGGTTGTGTATTTTTAGCTAATAAGTTAGAAAGTAGTAAATATAATAATTTAATAGCTGAAAGAGGTATTAAAGATGTTAAAGAAGTTAATTATACATTACCAAAATTTGTTGTTTCAATTAGTGGTATATATGATAGTACTTTAACAAATGAAGATATCAAAGATTTAAAAACTTATGAAATAGCTGCAGTTATGGATGAATCTTATGAAAATGAATATCATACTTATAAAGGTGTTAAAATGTTAGATATTTTAAATTACTATGGTATTGATGACTTTAATAAAGTTTATTTCAAGGCTAGTGGTAAACTTCAAGTTGAATTTAGTAAAGAAGAAATAACTGATGATATGTATTTTGTATTTACAAAAGATGGTAAAAATATTAAAGCTGGTGAATCTGGTGGATTGTTAGTTCCATCAATTAATGGTAGATATAGTATTACAGATGTTGTTATGTTCTCATTTGAATAATATGAAGAGCTATTGGTTTTCAATAGTTCTTTTCTTGTGGACAAGTTTAATAAAATTTGCTATACTATAATAGAGGGATTGATATGAAAAAAATATATAAAATAATACTCTGTTTTGTTGTATTTGTTTTGTTTACTAATGGGGTTTATGCAGATAGTTATTGTTTTGATATAAGGTATGATGGATGGAAAACTGTTAAACCTGGAGACGAGCTTGAGATACGTGTTGGTATAACTGGTATGTCTTTTGATACAGAGATTAATAATTTTAATATTGATTTTAGATTTGATGAAGATGTATTTGAAATGCTTGAATATAAACCTGGTGAAATATATAGTATTAGAGATGGTTGGTATATTAATAATATGTCTAGGACGTTTGGTAATAATGCTAGTGTTAAATTGGGTATAGAAACTGAGAATAATTATATAGCTGGTAGTATGTTTAGTGATAGTACGTGTAGTACGGGAGAAATGGTTGTAATGACTACTTTCAAATTGAAAGTGAAGGATATTGAGGATGTAACAAGTGTTATTACAGGAAGTGATGGGTATAGTTATGAGAAAATTGAATTTAGGGTACATACACCATCTGATGATAATTATTTAAAGTATTTTAAAGTTGATGGAGTTAAGTGGGATAAGGCTTTTGATAAAAATGTGTATGAATATAATGGAGAAGTTAGTTATGGGGTTGAATCTGTAAAGATTATTGCTGATGCAATAGATAGTAATGCATATGTAAGTGGCGTAGGTAATAGAAACTTAAGAGTAGGAAATAACAAATATGTTATAGTAGTTCAATCTGAATCTGGAAAATCTAGGGAATATGTTTTAAATATTAATAGAGCTAATGCAGGTAGTGATACAACAGCAAGTGTAGTTGAGGTAATTGATGATAATAATAAAAATGTAGAGCTTATGTATAATAAGGATAGTAAAACGTATAGTGGTAAAGTTGGTTATGATGTTTGGTATGTTAATTTTAATGTATTATGTAATGGAGAAGGTTGTAGTGTGACACGTTTGAATCCAAAGAAACTTGAGGATGGTAAAAATGAAATTAAGTTTACAATATATGCAGAAGATGGAACAAGCGATAATTATAAAATAGTGATAGAAAAGGAAATTAAAAATAAAAATAGTTTATATGTGATTATTGGTTTAATTTCTTTTGCATCAGTTGGTGCTTTAGGAATAATATTTTATGTAGCAAAGAAAAAAATAAAAAAAATTTAAATGTGTGAGAACAGTATGATGTAAAGTACTGTTTTCATTTTTTTTCGAAAAATGTAAGTTTTTGCTTGATTTTTCATATATTTTAATGATATAATTATAGTCGTATGACTGCGGAGATGTGCGAGGTTACCGATACACTAGGATGAGTTGGTAGTTATAACTAGTGAAAAGGATAACTTGTACGGAGTATGTCTATACTAGATATAGGCGAAAGGAGGACATGAAAGAATGTCAAAAGATAAAGTTAGAATTAATTTGAAGGCATATGATCATCAATTACTTGATGTTGCTGCTGGAAAAATAGTTGAAACTGTTAAAAGAACTGGTGGCGAAATTTCTGGACCTGTTCCACTACCAACAGAAATTGAAAAAGTTACAG